>JARBAV010000489.1 GCA_029237515.1 Nitrososphaerales archaeon | reverse complement strand
ACTGCACTTGCATCACTGAAAAGAGATTGGCCTAGACAAAGATAACCGGAGATTTGTCTTGATGCATTTCTTTTTAACATATCGAACGCTTTGCGTCTGCGATTAAAGAAATAAGCCCCAGGTTCTAGACCAGTCACACTATTAGAGATAACATAAGCATCGATTACAGAAGATGTAGGCTCTTCATTTGCGAAAACATCCATTGGCACTCCCCCTGTTGAACTGTCAAGTATAGAGTACAGTGCGGAAAGTGAAATAGATGAATGCTTATCGAATCTTCGAGTTGATCCTCGCCTCAGTATGACCTCGCCAATACTCAATTTTGTTGGAGTACCCGTAACTTCTAACATCACTTTTCGGTCCAATATGGGTTCAGTACTGTAGTTTTCTGTTTCAAAGTCTTGATTTCGTCGTTGTTCTAATTGTTGTTTGGAATCTGAGTCTCTTTTGTGATTAGATGGTACCTGATGTCGCTCGGAGGGAGTCTTATTTGTTTGAATCTCGATCCACACTTCGACATCTTCCCTATCTAGGAGTTTCGAATTTTGATGAGCTTTCCAAATCTCAGGGTAATCTACCTCTCCTCTTTGTGATATTGGCACAATCTTTGGAATGGGTAGCTCAGCTATCTCTTTCTGGATATTGTTATTTGCCCTGGAATCAGATTTCGGGCAATGGCCAACCCCGATTGGCGCAATTACAATCGAAGCTTCTTTTAGAGGTTCCAAACGCAATAACTTATCTACTATATCATCGACATACCCCGTAATCAATTTGGTAGGAAGCTTCATTGACGCTGTAGTTGCCAAGAGATTAGCAACAATCACGCCACAATCCCAGAACCAATGACGATAAGATCTTGCCTGATATTTCCACGCATTTCTCCAGGCGAAAGAAGAGAATATTATAGAAAGAGGCGAAGTAATGATTGTGTCATATTCTTTTTCTGCCAACGAGGTGGAAGCTAAGGCATGTCTGTAATCTCCACATCTCAACTGAGTTAAGCTGAAATCAGCCGGACCAAAATGATAGACTCCGGCCGTTAGGTCTGGTGTTATATCTCCACAAACGACGTATAATTCTATAGGATAAAGTGCTCCTGTAGCAGAAGCGGCACGCATGAAATAAGTGCCGTAACTATATCTCATCACTCTGGTTATCCCAGCAGCAAAGAATAGCATCTCAGAGATATCCGTTACAGAAACAGATTTCTTGGCTTTTATTGAATTAGCATTTGAAGATTGCTTGACATCTGAAATTGAAGTCATCGAATCCAAATTTGGGATAGGGAAGTTATTTGCAAGTGAATAAAGTGGTTGCTCAAGGTATGCTTTAAAGGGTATTGGACGGTTATCGTAGTCTAAATAATGTCTAGAAGTCATTATACTGACTTCTGAATGCTTAGTATCTTCATGATAATCCAAGGCATGTTGAATCTCCTGATTATTCATTGATCTGTAATGATTGAAGACTGATATAATTTTTACAAAAATGTAGACTCGAAGAATGAACACGCATATCGTGCTTGAAAATAGCGTCGCAGCTAGGTAAAATGCATAAATTCCAATAGTGTTGAAGAAAACTATTTCACCATCCTAGAGGTTTTTCAAATTAGATTGCCTTTTACGAAAAAACTCGGGCCACTGACCAACTTCAATAAAAATATCTTTATACTCCTCAGGAATATGGTACTATTGAATGTCCAACCCAAACGACAAGTATGACAATCAACCGAATAAAAGTGCTAGCGATGACGTACTGACAAACAATGCGGCCAATACTAGCTATAATAGCAAAGATGAAAACGAAGAACGAGGTCAATCAGTTGACCCAACAAGGAAGACTTCATTTACTGATAGAATCATGCATAAGGTTAGCCCAGGATCTAGTCGAGAAACAAATGAATATTCTGAACCTGAAAGAATCTCCAACAATGTCACAAAAATAATCATAAGTTTATTCCTGCTGGTCGGCTTTATCGTATTAGTCACGGCGATTTTTGTTGCTGTCATCGGCAACGATAATGGTCAACAGGCACAGATTCTCGGAAACGTGTTTGTGGCAGCAATTGTAGGCGGATTTACGATAGTTGGAACTATCATATATCAAGTTCGTGGCAGATGATGACACATTGGCGTGAACCGATCAAGCAGAAATTTGCAAGAAATCGATCCATTATTTTGCCCAGAGTGCCAGGATGATCCTATCTGGGATTTTTTTACTTTTTT
>JARBAV010000488.1 GCA_029237515.1 Nitrososphaerales archaeon | reverse complement strand
TATTTCCCCAATTCTTACTTTTAAGCCTTGCCTGATGAGTGTGGATTGTCATGATGTCTACTGTGTGTCTCATTCCTTTATGCAATAGTCGCTGCATGATTGAGCCAACCGAACTTAGTGAACCTGCAGTACAATCAACCTCAAATCCTAATCGGAATCTAGTTAACCGTGTTAAGGTCCACCAACCTGTAGGAATGAGCAGCAGCAAGAAAAAGAATGCACCACTTCCGGCATCCAGTGCGGGGTTACTTCGATTCTTTGAAGATGAGACTAAGGGAGTCAAGATTAAACCCGAATTAGTACTTGGGATAGCAGGAGGGATAATTGGCGTTTCCATCCTCATTCGTCTAGTATTCCCTGTGTGAAGTCACTTTTTATGTATAGTCAGGCAGAGGATAGCGTTTCAAACATACACAAAAGATGGGCTCTAACCAAGCTTAATCCATCTACAAGCAAGGCGTCTTTTGTAATTACCTGTTGCGCTTTTACTGCCCTTGTTGTCCTCACAAATGCCTACGTAACCGGTGTTGGATTTGATAACTATCATTATCTCATTTATTACGTTGTAGTGGGTAATGTTGCTCTATTCGCGCTAACGTACCTGGACTACACACTTCTGAAAGGGACTTCCCTTAGCAAACTATCTAAAATCTTTCACGTATCTGCGTTCTCATACCTTATCTGGCTTCTTACCTTGATTATTGGAATGCTGGTTCCAAATTTAATAGGGAGTAATGGGAATGCAGCCAACACCAGTTATCTACTCGAAGGACTCCTTTTCGTGGCTGGTTTTAGAATATGTATGTTTAAATCTGTTTTTGGCGCAACATTGGTCCGAGCCATCCTTGTAGGATTGATCGCGCCATTTACCATTCTCTTTTTCTTTATGCCGCTTCAATTTATCCCTGAGGTGTTTTCTAACCCAGTTGCGCTTGGATACGGGTTGGCTATTGTCGCCATGGGGATCAGCTGGGCCATTTTAGCCGATCGTGCGGGAAGGCCAGAGATCAAGAGTACGTTTGAAGTCTTGCAGGCCTTCTTGGCTGCTTGGACCGAAAAAGACGGAACAAGGTTTGAGCGGATCGCCGAAGAAAAAGCAGACGAAAAACCTGTCTCTACGTTCATGATGAAATTCTCACTTAACAAGACCAATGGATACTCACTTGTTATCCCTGAAGTCCATCCTGGCCCTTTCCTGTCTGTGGGAGGCAGCAATCTACCCTATGTTTTATACAATGCATTTTCTGGAAGGGCGATGGTTCTACATGGTGTATCTGACCATGCATTGAATATTCCCTCTAAGAAAGAGGTGGACAGATATTTGACAAGCCTCAAATCAGCAAAAAAGCTCTCCTCACATAGCCGTTGTTCTAGGCCGGTCAGAGTTGAGGATGGCCACTGCAGCGTGACAGGAATAAGATTTGACAGAGTCTGTATGCTAATTCTGTCCATGTCCCCAAAAGGCATGGAGGACGTTCCATATTCAGTTCTCTCTCAACTTAATCATTACTCCAAGAAGATTGGGTTTGATTCCTTGCTTTTAATTGATAGTCATAATGCTATGGGTGTTTCATTGGATGCCCCGCAAACAGATCAACTGCTGAGGACTGCGGAGCACTGTTTGGACAAACTAGTCGCTGCAGTAGAATATCCGTTTCGAGCAGGGTACGCCAATATTAAGGATATCCCCGTGGGAGCTGCTTTTCAGGACGATTTGGGCGAGTCTGGATTGGCCGTCCTTGCGTTGTGCATTGATAATAAGTGGAGCTTGCTAGGCTGGGCCGATTCTAATAACATGAAGAATGGCCTTCGTGAAAAGCTTTTGAAAAAACTGGAAAGCCAAGAACATCATATGGTAGAAATCTGTACTTCGGACACCCACAGTACTTCAGGTAAAAGGACTAGGAATGGCTACTTCGCACTTGGAGAGCTTAGCAAGGAGGATTCGATCGTAGAAGCATTTCAAGCATTATCACATCAAGCAATGGAGTCAGCTGAATCGTCGTCTCTGGAGTTGTACTCTGCCATATCGAGTATAAAGGTGATGGGGGCAAAACAGCTAGACGATTACTCATCTGCATTGGATAGATCAATGAGGCTAACAAAAATATTCTTGTGTGCCTTGGCGGTGACCTTTGTTAGTATGACTTTGCTGACTTGAATTGTGAAAAGAAGCGCTGAAAACCTATGATTGCATTTGTTATCTTTAGTTTGAAATTGATTTACATTGTATCCATTTAGAATTGGTGTCTAACGAAATCAAGGCGAAGACTATTTTTTCTCATCTCAGTCCAGTGGATGGGGAGAGATTTGAACTCTCGATCACCTGTGTGTGAGACAGGTATCATAACCGGGCTAGACTACCCATCCAATTCTTGTCGTAAGGCTACCTATCACACCGTCTATTATAATGGTAGGCAGTGTATTTCAATATATTTCACACGACTTCGTCTCATCTATTCTTTAAGGTTGGTTTATCCGCGAAGGCAAATCAGAGTTGTAGAGCTAAGTGCCTTGATCAAAACCCTTCAAGTATTTCTGTTGCTCTTGTGTTAGCTGATCAATATATACTCCCATCGAATGGAGCTTTGCCTCAGCTATGATCATATCTTGTTCTCGTTCAATTTCATATACTCTGGGTTCAAGCGAACTATGACTCTGTGCGATCCGGATAACCGAAAGAAGTTGATTTGCAAAGCTCATGTCCATAACTTCCGAGGGATGTCCTTCTGCTGCTGCGAGGTTTACCAATCGGCCTTCTGCTATAAGATATACATCTTTCCCATTTGACAGTTGATATTGATAGACATGATCGTTTATCTTATTTTTAGCAGCAGCGTTTTTCTCTAGAGCATCCACTGCAATCTCTACATTAAAATGCCCCGCATTGGCCAGCAGTGCCCCGTTCTTTAGCTTCAATATTGTTTCGTAGTCGATTACATCTCTACAACCTGTTGTTGTTATAAATAGATCTCCTATAGGCGCTACCTCCGAGACTTTTGCAACTGAAAACCCATCCAACTTTGCTTTCAGAGCAGCAATTGGATCGACTTCAGTAACGGTTACGTTTGCTCCCAAGCCTGACGCTTTTCGAGCAATTCCTTTGCCCACGTGTCCATATCCAGAAACGACGACATTTTTTCCTGATATTAGTATGTTCGTTGCTCGAATAATTCCATCCAATGCTGATTGACCAGTACCGTAGAAATTATCAAAGTCATGTTTTGTCTCTGCATCATTTACAGCAATTATGGGGTATTTCAGAATCCCACCCCTTTCCATAGATCTAAGCCTTACAACTCCTGTAGTTGTTTCCTCAGTGCCACCAAATACAGTTTTGAATCTTTCAAAATCTTTGTGCATCTCTAGCGTTAAATCGGCACCATCATCGATGGTTATATTTGGATCAATCTTCATCGCTGAGTGAATGTCCTCGTAATATTTTTGGGTTGATACACCTCTACTGGCATAAATTGATACTTTGTCATCCTCGGCGAGGGATGAGGCCACGTCATCTTGGGTACTAAGAGGGTTACAACCGCACCAAGAAAGTTCTGCGCCCAAAGCCTTTAGAGACTCAACCAATACCGCAGTTTCTTTTGTGACATGAAGACAACCTGCAACGCGAACACCTTCTAACGGTTTGTTTTTTTCATATTGCCTGGTCAAAGACTGTAAGACAGGCATATGGGACGATGCCCACTGAATTTTTCTCCTACCTTCATTTGCTAAGGAGACATCAAGAACACGATAACTCATATACTGCTTGCCGATACACGGGCCATATATTATTTTAACTTCGGGTCTTTTGATGAGTTCTATGTTAAGTCTGTACTAATATTGAGAACCTGGTTCTATCGCTTGTCAAAATAACACCGTGTGTAACATACTTGAAAAATCGGAAATCGATAGGAAGATCGGGAAGAGATGATAAAGCAAGAAGGAAAAAAGGAGAGGGGGTTGGGTTTGCTATCGACTGAAAAAGGAAAGCAAGTAACCTAGTTGAATACTTGGTAGTGGAAAGACTAGATCTTTTTAGTGATTCTTTTGAGACCAGTGAACAACTCCAAGTAAGGCACCCAGACTTCAAGTTGGAAGCGCAAGGTATATGATGATCGGATCGATTCTAGGTAAGATGTGCGGAAGTTACAGATAGGCGTAATCGGCTACAACGATGACCGTTGCAGCGAAGTCGCCAGAGAAATAGCCTATAAGGTCGGCAAAGAAATCGCGCTTTCCGGCTCGGTTCTAATCTGCGGAGGTCTTGGAGGAGTAATGGAAGCCGCATGTAAAGGTGCGAAGGAAGCGAACGGGAATACGGTTGGTATTATCCCACAGGACAAATTTAGCTTTGCAAATCAATTTTGTGATATTGTAATTTGTAGTGGTATTGGATTTGCACGAGATTTCATAGTGGCTACATCCTCTGACGGAATAATTGCTGTAGGTGGAGGTATTGGAACGCTTATCGAAATGTCTGTAGGCTATATGATCAAAAAGAAGATAGTTGCAATCTCACCTAGTGGGGGGGTTTCTGAAGTATACGCAGGCAAGTATCTGGATGAAAGGAAAAGAGTGCTAATTGAGTCTGCCCCAGACGCTAAATCTGCAGTCCAAGCAATTCTAAAGGATAGTAAGAGCTAATAAATCGAAGCCTGCACAATTTCTGTCTGTCGTCAGACCTCAGATAAGCCTTTGCCCCTTTGAAGGCCCAGCGGTCGGCATTGGTGTAATTCTCATCACATTTGCTGCAGCTGCAGATGCAGCTGCAGCAATTATGTTATTCTGCTAATTTGAGAAGATATGGGTCAGGGGCGTAAAACTTGCCATACTTGTCGGACATTTCTTGTAATTTTTCAACGACTCTCTTTATTCCAAATTCCTGAACAGTCGCCAAAAGTTCTTTTTTTAGTCCCATACCAAGACGGAGCGCCTTCTCTAAGTCTGCTTGCGAGCAGACGTCATTGGAGAGAAGCCAACATGCGTTGTTTGAAGCAACCGCCAACATTACAATAGGGTCAAAAGTTGTGGCGTCAGCTTGAACAAGATCTTTGCGCTCGTATTTGTCTGATGAATAGGAATAGAAGCCTTCTCCAGTTTTTTGTCCAAGCTTTTTCTG
>JARBAV010000487.1 GCA_029237515.1 Nitrososphaerales archaeon | reverse complement strand
TTTATATGTAAATGTATGCTCTTCCCGAATTTGAGGAAAGCTTTTGGTACGGCAATCTACGATCGATATTGAGTAGGAGGAGCAGTCAAAGTTACTTTTAATCAACTTAATATGATGAGTGTAAAATTGCAAATAATGGCTATGCAAAACATAAACTAAAGACATATTTTTACAAACAATAACAATGTAATAACCCAAGACCGACCTATTTCAATTGTAGTGTTTGCAAAAAATGTGACCCTTATTTAACAAGAGAAAAGAAGATCAGTTAGCGATCGAGTCCAGACGAATAAATCGACTAGATTACGGAGAAGTTGAGTAGTATTAAATGTGTCTAAAGTTTAACCTAACCAAAGCTGTATAACTATTCCTGAACGATAAAGATTTTCAGTTTGATTAGGCTGCTGAATAGCATCGGTGTCCCTAGTAACGATGACTTAATAAATAGGTGATAGATCATTCAAGAAATAGTAAGTTAGGCGAAAGGTGGCCGAATCGGTGTTTGAAGACCAGATATTGAGCCTGATTCGTTCATACTGGCCTCATTGGTATCGTTATTCTTTGACTTATTTTGAGCCTTCACGCCTTGTTCGATCAGGTCGCTACTACTTCCAATCATGAGACTCGCTATTGCAAAAACAATCAACACGACGGCCTTGAGATTTACCATTCTAACCACTTTATCTAGCTACTCGAATCGCAAGAGATTCGCTTTTATGTCATATGAAGAACTTGAGCTAGGCCATACTGCATAGTTATCTATCGTTTGAACAGTATTATCTGGATATGTCACTTCGAATTTATACACTCCCGATGGTACGTCTGTGAATACGTACGAACCATCAGATTTGGTTACCAATGAACTAAAGTAGCCTGCGTACTTGACTGCTGAATATATTAGTCCCATTTGTTTGTAAATACTTACTGAGGCACCATTTATTGGTGAACCATCTGAACCAATTACAATGCCATTTACACTTCCGAGATCTATATCTGATGAAGATGTTACTGTTTCTTTAGAAGGGAATGGGAATATGAAAATGTCTGGTCCATACAGTTCAGAAATTATGATAACTGTATAAGCTCCCAAACAACTAATGAGAATTACGAGAACCTTTAGACCATTATTTAACTTATGATAAATTTCTTTATCTACTAGCGTCTCTTCATCATGTTTAGCAGATTTTATAACTAATGTCATCTGATTACAATTACCTCCTGTCCGGTCATTGTATGTTTCATTGTTTCCTCCATGACAGCGCAGCGCATCTCAATGAAAGTGCATTGCAGTTCGAATATCACGTCTATTATCAAGAGGGTATCCCTTAATTCTTCTTGTATCATAGTTTGATTAGAAGTATCGTCGAACCATTGAATGCAGTTTCAAATGCAGATTAGTAATAATAGTTCCACAAAGTTCAATTTGAAACAGTAGAATTCATGTCTTGGCTTTAAGCCTCTTAATTAATATGGCTCTATATTTGGCGAATATGGGAATAGAACCGATTGTAGGTCTCGCATATGTGGCAATTGGATTCGTATTGACTTATTTATCCTTGGAAGTTGCCTGGCATTTCACTGCATGTAAAATCAAGACAACAAGTGAAAAGTTGATCAAACCATGTTTGTTTAAACAGGTCAAACTTGTGACACTTGGGAAAGTACTTGATAGATAAGTATGTGTAACAGATTCAAACATCAATAAGAGCTCAAATTGCATTACTTGTTTACCATGCGTAAGCGTGATTAATGATTACTATATTATATGATGTTTGATGGCGCAATCTCTATGGTAATAATGTCTTGGCCGTCCACTACTAACCACGACATGATCATTCGTTATCCGTTGTTTACAAGAAATGCAGCGTCCATTCTGTTTCTCTTCAATCAATTTCAGAATCCGAATTATTCGTTCATGAGGATAAATGGTTAATGGCAGAACCAATTCTTTTGCTTAGAAAATAGATACAGTAGTATAGATTTACTATAATATAAGCATCGCAGGTAATTCTTTTTCTACTGGGATGATTTCATGAGCTGCTTTATTTAGAGCTAAAGCTTCATTTCCATATGCCTGTAAACCGTATTGTACGCCGTCACTACAGGTGACTTCTACAAATGAATATTCTATTCCGTTCTGTAGAACTGCTAAACTCGTAGTTATATCGGTTATGTCGTTTAAGCTCTGCAAGTCGTGTAGCGCTTCTATGCTGTTGCCGTAACCAGTCGGCATACCGGATAATATCTCTGTCTCCAACAAGTACTGTTATACACGTCGAAGAAGAATAACCCTATTCACAAGGGCTTATGATGAATCATGATGGATGCTTATAAATTCAGCAAAAATATCATCAACGACAAGCACCAGATATACTATCAATGAAAAGATTATCATACGACAAATTTACAAAAGCACTCACACTAGGGGCTGATTCACAGATATGATCACCAAAAGTAAGTTTAGCTGTAACAAATAAGGAATTAAGATATTCTCTTCATTCATTGTACGCGCCAAACTACTCCTAAAACTACTTTGATTTAGGAATGCGCCCGATTTTGCTTAATGCAGATAAACACTTATCACTTTTAGTTATCAAATGAATACGAAATATATGGTTGTAATAGCTGCAATTGCAGTCATGCTTATTGGCGCAATAGCAATTGCAAGTGAACATGCATTCGCCAAAAAGGGAAATAGCAAGAGCCGAGCAGCCGCTCAATCCAATGAATGTGGCAATGGTGTACTTCCAGAACAAATCTTTTCTAGATCGAAAGAACAAATCGTTTGTTTTTGTGTATTGCCAGAACACTGCCTCCCAAACTCAGGGCGAGGATAACACTGTAGGGATATCATCAAACCAAGGTTAGCGAACCCGAAATTTAATTGGTTTAATTGAACCAACCACACCTCTTTTTTCTAGTTCAACTCCAGAACATTAACGATAATCTAAGACTGTCAAACAAATCTTCATTGTTAGTTGTTCCTTTGTCTGAATAACCTTCGCCATTCTACCACTTTATAGATGAAAAATCAGATTTATGTAAGCGTTTGAACTTGCTCAATACAGATAAACAAATCGTTCGTGTATTCATCAGAAATGAATTCAAAATACGTAGCAGTAGTTGCAGCGCTGGCAGTAATGTTAGTGGCAGCAACAGCACTCACGACCACAGACAATGCTTTTGCAACCAAGTCTAA
>JARBAV010000486.1 GCA_029237515.1 Nitrososphaerales archaeon | reverse complement strand
GTATAACCACTTGAACAGGGGATCCAACTATCTGCACAAAATTTACTGAGTACTACGTTTTTGAATTTCTTTACATATTGATCAGATGACTTCTTTCTGTAATTCTGTTTCGCAAAATGTCGTCTGTTAGATCGTCCATACTTATTTGTGGATTTAGGTGGTCCAATACAGTACCTGGCTTTTGAGATAGACATTTCCTTATTTAACTTAAGATGTGCAGTTGTGAGATATAAACTTTAAAATAATTTCAAATTTTGCGCGCAGAATCTAAAATAATTTAACATATTTAATATATTTAATATTGAATGGAACGATTTATAATACATGGGATACAGATACTAAAATTAAAAATGAAAAAATCTGGAGCTAATTTTACACCTCGCAAATTATATTGAATGTCTTTCGGCCAAAAAGATCTTCAATTATACCGGAAGCCCAGCACAGCTGCATCTTCCCATATCTTCAAGAAAGTCGCAACTAACCAAGTAGAAAACTTGTACTTGGCATTTTTCAACTCCTCATTCTGAGTGGATAGGTGTAGATGTTCGTAAAATGCCGTCAGCGTCGTCAATCTGTTCTTGAGCAAGAACTTGCTCTGTTTTGGCTGACGGCATTACTCACAAAACCTGACAAGAGCCCTAAGTAGGAGTCCTATATATGGTATCTCATCAATCCAAATTAGACATGAAGAATGTGCGCGGATGTCGAGATGGAGTTTTAATATATGAATATAGCGCTACACAATTAGCTGCTTTATATATTCCTAGACGAGTTCCCACGAGATTGTACATTTCAGTTTCATTAGACATCATAAATCTAGCCGCTAACGTTACTAACGTAAAGAAACTTGAATAATTATGATTACGATAGATGCAATTGCCGCGCTAGCAGGAATAGTGACAAGCCATGCGTAAACAATTCGCTTCCCAATACCCCATCTAACTGCTGAAAGCCTTCTTGTTGAACCAACCCCCATGATAGCGCCTGAGATGGCTTGAGTAGTACTTACTGGAATACCTAGGCCAGCCATAGCAGTAAGGATTACGCCTCCCCCAGTTTCAGCGCAAAAACCTTGATAGGGCTTGAGCTCGGTAATGCGAAATGCCATAGTTTTTACTATTCGCCATCCGCCCAAGAACGTTCCAGCTGATATTGCCGCAGCTGCACTGATGATAACCCACGTGGGAACAACAAATTCATCTGAACTCATGAACCCTCCAGCGATAAGTAACGCTGTTATAACTCCCATAGTCTTTTGCCCATCATTAGCTCCATGAGTTAACGAGAAGAATGTACTTGAGACGATCTGAAGCTTCCCAAAAATTTGGTTGATGAATAGTGGCTTTGAATCCTTAAGGAAATATATGATAGTCATAGCTAAAACAAAAGCTATAACAAATCCAGCTACAGGTGAAAGAATCATGAATACTAGAACTTTCTCCACTCCAGGAACTATTATTGCATCCAAGCCTCCAACGACCAATGCTGATCCAACTAGCCCCCCAATAAGTGCATGACTGCTGGAAGAGGGAAGACCAAAATACCATGTGACCAAATCCCAGATTATTGCACCTATTAGACCAGCTAGAATTATAACTACAGTTGAGAATTCAGGTTCAATAATCCCACTTCCTACCGTTGTTGCAATTGCTGTTCCAAATAAGAATGGCCCTACAAAGTTTGCAAATGCGGCTATAGTGACTGCATGAATCGGCTTAAGAACCCGAGTTCCAACCACAGTAGCTATTGCATTTGCAGAGTCATGAAATCCATTGACAAAGTCAAAGAAGAAAGCAGTACCGATTGCTGCGAAAGTTAATATCGAGTATTCATTAACTCCCTCGAGCAAAGAAAATCTTCATTATTTGTGGTATCTGATCAACTTAATGATTTCGGTCAATAATAAAAACATGTTACAATGACGAAGAATTCTATTTCTATTCTCTACTCTCATCCATACTTAAGTGCTATATCTTCCACTATATCTGCTACATCTTGGCATTTGTCAACCGATTCTTCTAGGTTTTCGTATATTTCTTTTAGTTTAATCACCTCGATTGGATTATCGTTTAACTCAAACAATTCTGCGATAGCATTTCGGTAAATGCTGTCTGCTTCATGTTCATACTTCTTTATGCTATTACAATATTCCATAAGCTTATGTGAATTTTTTATTTTTCCTAAGATGCAGAGAACATGATAGATCTCCTGTGAGGCTAAAAATAGTATTTTTGATAGGTCTAGCATATATGAAGATGGTTTATTGATTTTGAAAAGTAGAAATCTATCAGCCACTCCGTCAGTAAAATCTAATACCTCATCTATGGAGCTAGCAAGTCCAGAGATATCTTCACGATCCAACGGTGTGACAAATGTAGCTGATATCATAGTAAAAAGTTCGTGGGTAAGTCTATCTCCCTGGTGTTCTAATTCCTTAATAGTCGATGCTCTTTGAGTTAGATCATTCTTCTCGTAATTGGATATTAGTGCTACTAAATCTGAAGTTGCTCTAACAAGTATTTCACCCTGCTTTTCTAGGTTACCTATTATTACTTTGTCATTACCACGAATCCACGAGAACCAGGTTTTAAAAACCAACAACTACGATCGAAATTGGTGCCGTATTAAATTTTCCTTGAACCTATTAATTTCGGATCTTCTAAATTAAAACGCAAGGTATACCATATTACTCTGACAAAAGCGTGTTTGTTAATAAACTTGGATTTACTTATGCACATTACCAATTATCAATCGAGACTTTCGAGAGATTGGCGGCCGGTCGGTTTTGGAAATTTCGGCTTCATTCTTTCAAGCGTATCAATTATAATCAAACCAACCGCAAGGTTTCTAAACCATTTTTTATTCGCAGGAATGATGTACCAGGGTGCCCACATATTGCTACATTTACTGATGGCATCTTGATACGCAGTAACATAACTATTCCAGAATTTTCGATCTTTTAAATCTCTTTCAGAGACCT
The DNA here is from genome assembly GCA_029237515.1 of Nitrososphaerales archaeon. Taxonomy (GTDB): domain Archaea; phylum Thermoproteota; class Nitrososphaeria; order Nitrososphaerales; family Nitrososphaeraceae; genus TH5896. The sequence goes on along the minus strand of JARBAV010000486.1, from coordinate 861 downwards.
TCCATTGTTTTGAGGGATCAGTCATTCTTTCTTCAAGTCTTTTTCTTTGTTCCTCTTTACTGATATTCAAATAGAATTTGATGATCTTTGTATTACTGTCTGAAAGACATTTTTCAAATGCATTGATATGTTTATATCTTTGGGACCAAATTGATTTATGAATTGTTTTATGAACTCTTGGTTGTATAATATCTTCGTAATGAGAACGATTGAACACAACTATTTCTCCCTTTGCAGGGACATTCTTATGAATGCGCCAAAGGAAATCGTGTGATAACTCTTCCTCTGTTGGTTCTTTGAAAGCTTTCACAGTACAGCTTTGTGGGTTGAACGCACTGATAACGTGTCTTATTGTACTATCCTTTCCAGAAGCGTCAATACCCTGAAAGACGATCAACAAGGCCTTTTTTCTTTCTGCATATAGCCTGTACTGCAAATCAGACATTCGTTTCTTGAGATTCTGTTCTAGTACATATTCAGCTTTTTTCTCGTTGATACTAAAATCGTAATCTGGATCCAATTTTTGGAGGTTTATTTTTTTACCCTCAGCTACCATAAGCCTGTTGATAATATCATTAACCTTTATCTCGAAGGCAGACATCAGTGTTAGCTTTTCTATATTTTATGGGTATAATTTATAGGTCACACATCATCTTTGAGGTTACTGCGAAAGCTTGACCTCTTGTTGGTAGTATAGTTGGCCCTGCTAAGTGAGAATTGCAGTTTTGTCTTTGGTGTATAGATGAGAAAGATATTCTTCTCCTCTTCTTTTCTTTCTTCTCCTCGAATAGATGTTTGCCATCCATTTTTTATCATCTCTGTTAGGAAAATCGGACCTGAAATGAGCTCCTCTACTCTCTT
>JARBAV010000485.1 GCA_029237515.1 Nitrososphaerales archaeon | reverse complement strand
GTTATATTGCGAGATCAATTTATTTTAACTGCAGGACATGCTTAGTGTGTCCAAGGGATACTATCCTAAAAAGTAGTGTATATTCTCATTAATTTTTTTTAATTCTTGAAATGAGAATATTGGTAGTCAATAACCGTTAGTCAGATATTGTACTACTTGAAGTAGATAGTCATAATGTCAAATCTAACTTTGTTGACATGAGAAGAAGATAAATCATGGTCTAAATTAACTATATAGAGGATCTTTATACATAATAAAAATAAATGAATAATTGAGTTTTTGACTACTAATTGGTTAGCAAAAAACGAGAAAACAGAATTAGGAAACAATATCGGTAGAACTATCGAATCAGAAAAATTTCACATAACTATGGACGAATTTTGGTTCTCGATTTTTCCTAATATAATTGTAGGACCATTCGATTTTGTATGTGTCGACAATATTTACAATACCCGCACGATTGGCATCGTAAAGGAATTGCGAACTGTATCTAATATTCATGACATCAAACAGAATTTAAATGAAGATATGTCATACACCTCAGATCATCCTGATTCGAGGAGCGCATCGATTGGTAAGAGGGCTTTCCAAGTTCACGGAACAAGGATTGCAAGAGTAGCCGTAATGGCAAATGTTCAGAATAAGAATGAAGAGCAAGATGACAGGGGTAAAATTAGTAATGTAATTATTAGAATGCCAGTAGGAATTAATGCATCGGTAGCCTTTGCGAATAACGATGAAATTCTTTTAGCACTGGGGATCCCAAAAATGGAAGACCCGGTGATGGCTGGTGTAATAGAAATGACCAATGGGAATAAAATAGCAATACCAATGGCCATGTCATATCTGGCAGGACCAGATGCTGCACACATCAATGCATCAGGAATATCAGGGAATCTTAAAACATCCTATCTGCTTTTCCTATTACATTCCCTATACCAGAAATTGATCAAGAAAAACGAGGTGGCTCTCATCTTATTTAATACTCGTGAAGATGATCTTTTGTATATAGATGAGGCACAGGAAACGGTTACTGGCAGAGATAAAGAATTATACGATCTCTTACAAATATCCCCTGATCCATTCAGCAAAGTTACCTATTTCCTTCCCAGAGGTATAGACGGGAAGCCTATATCAGTTCACATTCCTTCAAACTATCAAACATATTCCTATGAATTGAGTGACATACACGATAGGCTCGATCTTTTACTTTCCTCCGAAATCTACGATCCACGATATAATTTGTCTGCAATAATTAATTATATTTACGAATCGTGGCCACTTAAGGATAAGGATGGAGTAGCAGTAACAACGTGGTCAGATCTGGTCAAGTACAAGGACTACCCTTCGGAAATAATAACTCATAAATCGACTTATCTGCATTTCTCTGGATTACTGCAGAAGTACAAGAGATCTTCAATGTTTACTGATAAAAGAGAGACCAGCACCTACATAGGAAATGAAATAAAAAGAATACGAGCTGGAGACGTATTCGTCATTGATATTGCGATGATCCCTACCGTTGAAGAACAATCATTAGTTATAGGTGACGTAATGAAAAATATCGACGAGCTATATTCCTCTCGGTCTAATTTTGAGGATGTTAGGCATGTTTATGATGCAGATGGTCAGATTACTAGGAGCGTGGAACAGAGTCGACGGCCAAAGTATCTTTTGATATTTATAGACGAGATAAATCGATTTCTTCCACAGGCTTATCCTATGGGCAGACGGACTGCGGTTGCAGAACAGATTACAAAAACATTGATAGCTGGTAAATCAAGGGATACCATCCTTTTGTCAGCTCAGCAATTTAAAAGCGCGGTTGATCCTATCTTGCATGACAATACAGGAATACATATGATCGCAAAACTAGGAATGTCTGAATTGTCAAAAAGTCCTTATGCAATGCTAGATGACACAACTAGAAACAATATCGTTCACATGGACAAAGGGGAAATAGTAATGATCCAACCTGCGATACGGCACCCTGTGAAAGTCATATTTCCAAGACCACCTTTCAAAAGACTTAGCAGATAGGTGAATCACTGCTATTTATTATTTGATTTTGTGCAACACGCATGTAATACTACTTCATAATTAGTATTTAAGGTCAATCTTAAATAAAATAAAATGGGGAAAGGACGCATCCAACAATTCTCTGGCATTAGTCACTAAGGCGAATCTTCCTCGTCGTCGTTATCATCAATGTCTCCTGGCTCATCCATGTCTTCTCCTGATCCCTCTTCTACTTCTCCCCCTTCTTCCCCTTCATCGTCAGAAACAGTGCCACCTGCCAAGGTTTCCAATTGATCTCCAGCCAAATCTACTTGTTCTAGCGCCCTCGTATTGTTGCCACTATCCAGTGATTTGATAGCTTCAGTTAAGTAATTCTTGATTTGAGCTGGATCAGTAGATTGTGATTCTGATAGTGGTGCAGTTGCTGTTGTGTTTTGAGCATGTGCGCTAATAGGGAGTCCAAACAGTAGAGGCATTACTGTGGCCGTTGTCAGAATTGTTAAGGCGGCAATCAAACCGCAAATTTGTCTTGATTTCATTTTTCGTATTCACCAGTGATACTGAATATAGATAAGTAATTTGGTACAAGTTACTAAGTGGATTTGAGTAATCATAAGTGTAAGTTGTCAGTCAATTAGCTACTCGTACCACAAAGCATTTATAATTAAAATACGTTGACAAACCAGAAACTTTGGAATGCCCTATTGGTGAATATTATTGTAAATGTTGCTGCCTTGTGGTGGGTTGGTAGATTGTGGATGGGCTTGGAGATACTGCGGAGAGGATATTGCAATTTATTCAACAGAATCCAGGTTGCCACTTACGTAAAATTAAAGAGATTACTGATATTTCAATGGGAACAGCGCAATACCATTTAGAGAAACTTGAGAAGATGGGAAGAGTAGTATCTACTAGACGAGGTCTCTACAAACATTACTTTCCTGTTGGTATATTTAGAGACAATGAGAAAGAGATTCTTGAAATTCTGGGTCAAGAGACGACTCGGGAGATCCTTATGTTTATTATAGAAGAACATGCACCTACTCAGACAGACATAGCTAATAGAATACAAATATCTTCGCCTTCCATTAGTTGGTATGTAAAACGTTTGATCGAAATCAAGTTAATTGTGGAAATAAAGGATGGTAGGTACAAGAGATATCAATTGCGTGATAAAGAAACCTCTAAATACATTACCGCTTTAATGCGGAATTACTACCCAACTATTTGGGACAGATGGAGCGATCGCCTTGCTGAGATTTTTCTTTCGTTATCTGTGGGAGATTCTGAGTAGAATTGATAATTGAAACAGGGATAATGTTACTCATTCTATTTTCAGGATTATTTCTTCAAACAGACATCTTTGAAAATATAGAAACTACTATTGTAGCAGTTACTGGAATCTTTTCTTTGTTACTATTGGCACTATCTATTTCAGCATACAGAAAAACGGGCTCAAAAAGAATAATCTATGCAGCAATGGCATTTGCCTTGTTTGGCATTCAATTATTGTTCGAGTCGTTAGAAGACACCATTGAAGCATTGGATACAGGCTACGGATCTGTAATAACTTCCTCTATGACACTTGCTATTCTGGTTTTATTTTTTCTGGCTATAGTGCAAAAGAACAAATAACGAATATTACTGTCGTCATCAAAACCTTGAAATGCTGATTTACTGTATAATATAAAAATTCTTTCGATACTAGTAAGGGCGTTCATAAAATGGAATACTTTTCTGATTCGATAGTTCCAAACATGCCAATCTTGTTTTCCTGACCACATGTTGCTATTACATGCTTCATTGACGCAGCCATCAAATTGACCCCCTTTTTCCTCATGATGTCAGCAAGCTTTTAAAGTCTATTGTGATCCGAGTCTTGATGTGATATTTTGTCACACATAGTAAACAGACCTTTTTTATAATCTAGTTATGCAAATCACCCACAAGGGATATGGCCAGGTGTACAGAATGTAAATCAGAAAGAGAAATTGTCTTTAGTGGAATGAAAAACGGACAACTAATTCAATGGTGTCTAAATTGCATTAGAAACTCCGAATTAGTATGAGCGGCACTTCTATATTTTTTGTTACTAGTTAAATGACAGACCTCGGAAGAAGTATTGACCTGTAAATGATTGGAAAGGGCATCAACTCTATTTAAGAATGTCTTTTATGACCAGTAAATAGAAGATTATTTATGATTTAACTAATCTTCAGTTCATTGGTCGGATTTAGGCTAGTTAGTGGTAGCAGCTCAATTATCCTATATTGCAAGGTCAGATAATGTAGCCCCTTTGTTGTAGTTTTGTACGTTAGTTCTCGTTCATTGTAATTTACTAGATTACATTTTGTCAGTAGTGTCACGTATTTTTTGACTTGTTTATAGGTTAAACCGGATTTTTGAGCAATGTTGCTCTGTCTCAATTGGCGGCCATTTAATAACTCAAGTATGGATGAAATAGATTGTGATCTATCCTTTCTGATGACCTGATATCTTCTTCTTTTCTCAACATTAACAAGATCGGTTACAGTAAAATAAAGATTATTCAAATTACCCGTATAACCTCCGGCATGGTTAGGGATACAAAAAAGGTGATTTCGGATCACTACTACGACCGTTACTACTGTTACTATTAATATATTTCAATATAATAGATTATTATACATAAGACTAATTAAGTCAGCCATACATAAAGTAGTTTGATACATATTTCCTATATAGATAATATATTTATCTGTTATTGGCGGT
>JARBAV010000051.1 GCA_029237515.1 Nitrososphaerales archaeon | reverse complement strand
GGTTGAAAACTAGTGCGTGAGGAGATGCACCGACGGTAACGCTCGTAATTGCTGTATCATTGGCAGTCTCAATCACGGACACTGTCCCTGAATCACGGTTAGCGGCATAGATGTTGTTATTAGATGGGTTAAAGACAAGTGCCTGTGGAAAACTACCCACTGGTATCACTGAGGTTACCGAATCTCCAAAGACCTGGTTTACTCCGGGCGATGATATAAGGATCAACGGCACCATAAATAACCAAAAGTACACATAGAGCGATGGTAGCATGTTTTATGTATCATGGTTAATAGAATTATATATAAAACTTCTAGTATAGGCTAAGTGTATAACGAGAAATGCACAAACTAGAAGTGAATTACACTTGTATTATTATGCAGATGAAATAGCCCATTTTCACCGTAGTAAGGTATTATGACTTAAATTGAGGTGATAACAACATCACTAGTGTAGGTACGAAGACTATAGTCTCTAAATTACTATTCTTGTGCAAATAGTCTCTTCGGAGCAGTGGCGGGTCCCTCCTTGGCCCAGTAGTTCATGTTGGTTGTCGGCCAAATAACTCGCATTGGCCACGAGTCATCAAGTAACTTCTCATCATAGGACGCACGAAAGTCCATCCAATCCTTTAGTGACGTATATACTTCTGGCGTAATGAATGAATAGTATTCGTCTGTCTGCTTCATTTGCGTAGACAATAAGTTTTGCTGCCATAATCCCTCCTTTTTCATTGTAAAGGGGGTTAGCATGTTTCCACTTCGGGAAATCCCATGCACCAATCCTAATTCGTGAAGAAATCATCGTGTACACTACAGGTTTGATCCTCCTGTCTGGATATTCTAATAATCCCTGGCTCTCTTCCCTTTTTTGGTGCGCTATTGTTTGCCGCCTGCCGTCCTCAAGGAACATCTCGAGATATTTTTTTCCAACTCCCATGGATATCATTCATTTCAGAAGTAATTAGTACGGCAACAACCATAGGGGTCGCCATAAAAGTGCCGGGGATTTGAGTGCTAGCTTTCGTCAATGTCACCACTTACGGAGGACTTCTGCAGCCGAAAGTGCCCCAACCATGATTGGCACCCATTCCTCTTCCTTAGTGTGAGATTTTCTCACCGCCGCGGTACATGCTCTCTTCACATCCAGACCTGCATGTCCTCAGAGGCTTAAGTTTAAGTCCATTGGAACATACTAATAAGATATTGTCTATCAAAAGTAAAATCGCTATTGGAATTGCCTCAGCCTTTGCGGCCTACCTTGCCAGCAGGTACATTATAAAGAAAGGCAGGGAGAAGAACAGCTGTAGTCGAGAATGAGCCCATTTTTAATGAGATATTACAACTATACAGCAGGAAGATAACTTTGAGCCAAGTGGAATGGACGCGGAGAGCAAGAGCTAATGATCTGTGCCAAGGGGACATTCATCCGGTGTGAGTATAATTGGAACAACAACACCATTTGGTAAGGTATAATGATCTTAATTGGAGGATTGCAACTCTGACCCAGATGGGCTTCTGAACCGGTGTGTATAGGTTTTCGATGGAGACTAATGGGTATAGTACGATTGTATTAGAAGAATCATATATAAGTAATGTTTGCGTATGATTTCCTTTACCAGGAGAGGTTCAGAGTAAGAAAATGAGATGGGTTTGTATCTATTGTAACAAAGTAATGGATCGAGCAAATTTCATAGACTTCATCGAGGAGAGTAATAACAGGGTTGCTGAACATCATGGCCGGCAACTTGTAGCAGACAGATTACCTGACTGACAGGACTACTAGCTTGAGTGGCCTAGGAAATAATCCCATTTTTTTCTATGTTAGACTTGGGGAAACTGTTTCCCATCAATGACAAGACTTTAGATCATATGATATCGCAAGCGATATCACGAGGAAGAGTTTGGTATCTCTAACCCGTAACGATTAGCAAATAAGATCATTACCCATAAAAGAATCATGTTGACAGGATAAGGATCCGACAAACGCTAGTAAACGATCATTGCTAGCATTTGTTGTTAGTTTAGAAAGTTTACCCAAATATGATGTTACCCACTCACTAGATGGATAAAGTACATGCCCAAGATCCGGATGCGTTACTAATATATGATCATGATGATTCAGTTCAGTTAGTCAATGCTCCAGGAGATATGCTTGTTGAACTCGACTCCCTGAATCGTTTTGTCCATGGAGTATTAGAATACCAGTAGATGAAGAAGCATCTATGATACTCAATGTCGGTTTTAAACCAAGCATGCTATAGCTCTACAGCATGCTGTATATAAGGCTACCTTATTACTATATTGCCGTTTATACGCAACGATTTAAATGATAAACTGTATATACAGCTCATGACTGTTCAGCTAGCTGAGACGTTGCCGACACCCGAAGGTAAAATTAAGACTACTTGGCTCCTGCCAAAGGACCTTGTAAAGAAAGTAAAACAGTATGCATTAGATAATGATACTAACTCAACAGTTGTAGTCAAAAAGGCTTTAGAATCCTTTTTGTCTAGTAATAAAGAACAGAAATCTAAGAAATGACTAACAAATCTTCTAAACTGGACAAGGACGATATTAAATATATGTTGGACATTTTACAAGATGAAGAAGAACGACAATATGCAGATATTGAAATCAGAGAAAACGTAGAGGTAGCAAAAGTCAATCTAGAAAGACTCCAACATATCAGGACGGTTTTACTCGGTATATCTGATGGGGCGGAAGAAGGATAAGAATTGACTTCTTTTACTGAAAGTGCAAAACGAATATCAAAAAAGGATTGAGTTTGGAAAATCATCTTACCCTATGAAGAGAATTCTTTGATGCTATTCGCTTCTTAGTCTGGGTATGCGTATGGAAATAGATAGATTGTGTTTACCTAATACCGCTCTTTAATCAACGATGGAAAGAGCGGTATTAGGTCCACTCCAGTTGGTATTCTCCCAAATACCTAGGCGGCAAGAAAGACAAACCAGTAAGTTGGGTCCCTTGCCCAATATTGCTAAAAACAGTTAAATTCTGACTAATAGTAAGGGGCTTAAGGATGTCTCTTGTAGAAATTAAACGAACAGCTCGCCAATTTTTTGATGACGTATACAACCAAGGAAATCTGGACAGTATAGACAGTCTATTGACACCTGGCTTTGTATACCATGCTCGCGGTGAAGATGTGGAAGGAAATGAAAACTTTAGGAAATGGATTTCCTCGGATCGTGCTGCGTTTCCTGATATGCGGTTTACTATGGTAGATAGCATAGCTGAGTCTGGTAAAGTTGCTTCCACTTTTGTTGTTGAAGGAACGCATGAAAAGGAATTTCGTGGCATCCCAGCTACCCATAAGAAATTTGAAACCGTCGGTGTGACTGTTTTTCAATTTGATGGCAACAAGATAAAGGAGGCATGGGTAGTAGTCGATGGATTGTCAGCGGCATTACAGATTGGTATTGTT
>JARBAV010000484.1 GCA_029237515.1 Nitrososphaerales archaeon | reverse complement strand
TTACTCAAGCTGAGAATTTTACTCAAGCTGAAACAGGGTTTGGGAATTTTACTCAAGCTGAGAATTTTACTCAAGCTGAAACAGGGTTTGAAACTTACGAAAATCCAATTCTGGGATTTAGCATCCTTCTTCCATCTGGATGGGAAAAAATAGAAAATAACACTGACCGGTATTCTGTGACGACTCTTTTATCGCCTGCAGACTCGACGGCAGATGATGTCCGGGAACGATTAGTCCTAAGAATAAATAACTTTCCTACCAATTTTACTCTGGATGATTATAGTATGAGAGTTAGGGATACCCTCGAGAAAAACATAAACTTCAATATTTTAGATTTTAATTCAACCCTTCTTTCATCCAATCCAGCCTATGGTGTCACGGCAATTGAAAATGAGGGCGGTCGGAATGTAGATGTTATTGACAAGTGGACAATAAAGGACGGTATTGTATACAGAATTGTATTCTACTCTGAAAATGCAAAATCTGCCACTTACTTACCGATAGGAAAAAAAATGATTGATTCATTTAGTTTTACACAATAAATAATAATGACTTGAGATCTCCATTGTTAAACAAATCCAGTGAACTCTTTATATTGAAATTCAAGTGGTAATGTTTTTCTGCATTTTCAAATATCTTGAATAAATATATTGTGGCTGGAACTTCCATTTTGTGACCTACCATTCTATTTTCAGTAATAACCAAACACTATAGTAAATAAAAATAGCGTTACTACTTGATTTTATGTTCCGAATTAGAATATTATTTAATTTCAAAGGTCGACGGGCAATCTACGGTTCAGTTAGATGGGGGATATCCACATGCTAAAATCGAATCAATATCAACACGAAATCATAGGAATTGCTGAAGAGATAAGCATAGTAGATATAATTCCTTCATCGAACATACTTCGGGTCAATGGTAATGACGTCCAAGAGTTAACTGACTCCATAAACAAAATTGGCTTATTGGCTCCAGTAATTGTAAGAAGTTCAGTTTCTGGAAAGTTTGAGATAATCGCTGGAAATAGACGGCTTAAAGCGTGTAAGAAACTAGGATGGAGAAGAGTCCCTTGTTTTATCGTAGATTTTGACGATAAAACTGCCTTTGAGGCATCCTTAGTAGAAAATATTCAGAGACACACACTAAACATACTAGAGGAAGGCCTCGCCTTTAAAAAATATGTAACAGATTTTGGGTGGGGCGGTGTATCCGAATTAGCGAGAAGGCTGTCTAAGAGTACCAGCTATGTATCAAAAAGAATCAGATTATTAGACCTTCCCGAAGGCATCTTGCATCTTATTTGCGAATCTGACATCCCAATTTCAACAGGGGAGGAGCTTCTTTCACTAGATGACAAGAGTAGACAATCCCAACTAGCATCTCTAGTTGTTAATCATAGATTATCTTCAAAGAAATTAAGGAGTATTCTAAAACAACAAGAAAGTCTAGGGTATGGCAATGATTTCAATGATTTTAAGTCCGAAACCGAAGACAAACAAAAAAGAATTTTGCATGCATTTGATAAATCAATAGTTGCACTAAGGGTAACTTTGGCCAAATTAGCCGCAAGTATGGAAAAAGTACAAGACGAATGGATTATTTTTGAAACTCTAATGTACCACAAAAATAGTATAAACTCGCAAATTGATCTCCTTATTAGAGAGAGAAGAAGATTCATCAAGGGAAAAAATATCATATGCAAATAATATCAATTCTTGGTTCTGTCTTATTCAATTATCCTGTAGGGTAGGACTATTAGACTTGCTATAAGGTATCACAAGCTACGATTACCTTAATGGATGGAACTTTTGTTGTTGTCTAATATTATTTATTGACTTAACTTCAGATTTGGATTAGTAACCACATTACCCTGATTAGGATTGGGATTGGAGATAAGTTTTTCCTGGACCGTAATTGTTATTGTGTCCGAATCTATATCTCCCTTGTTATCTGTGACTTTTAACTCCACCTCACACGAAGTCGAGCTAGTGGATATTTGTGGAGCTACAAAGGTTGCTTTGGCTTGTTTCGAATTTTGGATATCGCCTTTTGGTTCATTACCACAGTCATTAGATTTCCAATCATACGAATCTATAGTGCCATCCTCATCTTGGCTTCCGGTCCCATCGATTTCTGCAGACTGTCCTTCGTAAACTGTCCTGTCGCTCCCCGCATTGGCCTTTGGTTTTTGGTTTTTCTTCTCGCCGACAACATTGACATCGACTGTATCCGTATCAATATTGGCTTGATTATTTCTGTCGGTAACTCTTAGCTCAAATCTCAATTTTATATTTTCATTTATTTGAGATGTGTCAAACTCTGCTTTTATTGAATCCGCATTCATTAAATCTATGCTCTGGCCTCCACCGACCTGATTCCATTGGAATTCTAATGAACCGTCATTTGGCATACTATTTTCGCCACTTAATGTTACTTGCTGACCTGAATCAACTGTCTGATCTTGGCCCGCATCGGCCTTAATTACAGACAACTGAGCTTGGGCGGGATCTACATTAGGAGTCATGGCGGGCAACGGGCCTGGCTCTATTCTGAAAACCTGCACTCTGTCATTGAAATTATCCGCAATGAATATGGAGTCTGAGATAACAGTAACGCCCGATGGATATTTGAACT
>JARBAV010000483.1 GCA_029237515.1 Nitrososphaerales archaeon | reverse complement strand
CATGGCAACAAGCTACAGATAACGTCAAAGAGATATCAAGAGTTACAACAAATACTGCCAAAGCATTTGGACAGACTAGTAACAAAGAAGTCTCTTCAGCGGTCGCAAACAATTCAGCACCATCTTCTTCAATCGCATAATAGAGGGGTAGTCTTTACCCACTCACTGCTATCGGCGGTCGAACAATATCTGTACAATAGCAATTCTCTCACTGAGCGACTCCTGTAGTTCGATTGTGAGAGCTTATGTGTTCTGCGTCCAAAGCCAGCCAGTTCCCCTTAGCGATTGTAAATGAACGTTTTAAACGTTCAAAATATTCAGAAAGATTTACCTTATGGGGTGTTCAGCTGACGTTCAAAACGCCGTACGATTTCGTCCAACGAGTCACTGTTGAATAGTGGCATTTCCATCTAATTGAATGAAGAATAATATGGATGGGTCTATTCAGAACGTCAATCTTGCAGCGGGCCCGTCGGGATTCGAACCCGAGACAGCCGGATTTCTCTCATGTGTTAAAAGTCCGGTACTCTACCTGGCTGAGCTACGGGCCCACCTTACAGTTAGGCTTTGCATGGCTATAATTTAATCATATACTAAAGAGAACTTGCAATCTGAATATCACTACGGATCACCTCAGTAACCTGAATTCTATTCTTTCAAACTAGGATGCAACAAGCAAAACGTTTTTAATTAGTATTTTAGATTCACTGCTTGAGTTTGCGCGCCCGGGTAGTATAGAAGAGCTCTGTTCATAAGCTCTGTAAAGTCCGGTCTAGTATGGGGGACTGTCACTCCTTCGACCCGGGTTCGAATCCCGGCCCGGGCGCTTAACACCTTTATTAAGTTGATTGCAAGAGTTGTAAAAATTCTCTGTTATTAACGGCAATAAAGGATAATCTATTATCGAGAGAGAAATCGGAGTCAAGAAGTTCGCCTTTAGGGTTGAACAATAAGCCCCCAGCCTCCTTTGAAATTAAATAACCAGCAGCCATATCTGTTACTCTAATTTTACCTCGAAGATCGATATACATGTCAATTAGACCTCGGGCAAAAAAACATAATTCAAGTGCATTCGCACCCAAGTGTCTAACATGCAGGCATTTTGATATGATCCTGGTTACCTTTTCAATACTACCAGCACCCATACCTGAGATGTTAACTCCTACAACAAGCTCGTTCTGAGTTTTGAAACGCTTAAGTATATCTTCATCATTTATCTGTAATCTAATTCCATTCATCAAAGCGCCTTTATTTACGGAAGATTCGTAAACGTCTCCAGTATTCAAATCAATTATGACGGCTTCAATCACGGAACTAAGGTTAGAATGGGTTGCAAATGCTAATGAGCAGCATGAAAATGGAATTCCGCGTATAGCATTGGTTGTTCCGTCAATAGCGTCCATAACTAAGTAACCATCGCCACCATCAATCATACCGCATTCTTCTCCTATCACTGTCGGGCTAAATTCTAGCTCTTCTATCGTGTTGAGCACAGCTTTCTCTGCTACGAGATCGATTTTTGAAGACAAGTCTCCTCCTGCGCCCCTCCCGAACGTCACGGCGCTTTCTGGGCTGCCGATGAGATTTCTTGTCTCCTTGAACACCGCAGAAGCGGCAGCCTTTAAAATGTCTATTCTTTGCAACTTGTTAAAACCCTAAGCTAACCTACTTGCTACTGCAATTTTTTTCTATGATATTTGATTTCAGGCGGATATTTCGTTTTCTCGTTTGTTTTTTCTACTTCTAATTAGTTTGTAAATGTAAACCTTGGCGGCCAGGTATAGGCTATAGAGATGAGACTTTGATTGCATATAATTTTAATCTCTGGTATCAGTTATAAAGTTATTGAGCTGATTCGACTAGAATTATAATCGTTCGAGTCAGGCGCGGTCGAAGACATAAGACGCCTGCTGCTGCACCGACCCATAACATGAAAATCTAGCTGCAGTATTGGTCCTCAACCTAAGTGAAATTTAAGTCCTTCACAGATTGCTTAAAGTTTCGTTTCGACTCTTTATCAATTCGGATCAAACAATATTTGTATGATGTCCTCTCGACCTCCTGAATTTAATTTAAGTCGGCTTTGACTGATTGGGAATATCATCATTATCAGAGCTATCTACTGCCCAAGGGAACCACTTTCCAATTATTCTCGCCCAATCGACACGAATTGAAAGGTATACAATAACAGCCAATAGGACTACACTTGCAATGATCCCTAACGTCAAGAATAGAGGATCTATATCTGTTGAGATAAATGATTCTAAAAATGGCCTTCCTAGAATTACTGAGCTCCATACAATTATTTCATTTAGTATGAACTTACCACTGAACGTAGCTATAGCAAATTTCCATGGACTGTACCTTGCCAGTCCAAGAGGGATGTATACCACATCGTCTGGTATAGGTGTTAATGCAACTATGAATGCCCCGAACCCACCATACCTGCGAAGCACTTTCTGCAGAGGAAACATCCTTTGTTTGGTCTTGTCGCTCAAAACACTCCGACCATAATAACTTGCATAAAATATGATCATTTTTGCTAGCAAGACCCCGACTGCGCTAACTAAAGAAATCAGGTTTGGGTCTAATTTCTCACTTAGTGCAGCTGCTACCAAAACAGGAAAGTAAGGTACAGGCACAAAAACTATAATACTTCCAATAAAACTCGCCGTGAAAACACCTAGATATCCAAAACTATCAAAGAGCGTAAATAGCCAATCTAGTGTTGTCAATCGGAATAGAGCTGCTAATAACCTATATATCTACTAGTTGCCATTCGAAATATTATATTCAAACGACTTCAATGGAAGGTAGAACGTATCTACACTGATGAGAATTGAATTTAATAAGCCTTAGCGAACAGCGGAATGGCTTCTGCTTTTTTACCACAATAAATGCATCTCATCGCGGAATCCCATTTAGGAGTGCTCTCAAAAGGTATGAGCCTTATGTCCGCTCCAGTTTCTTCCTTAATAGAAATCTCGCAGTTTTCGTCACCACACCATCCTGCGGAAACAAAACCTACTTGCTTCTGGATCATCTCTTTAAGCTGATAAAAGTTGCTTGTATTCGCAACGCTCCTTTGAAGGGCCTCATTCGCCTTTTTGAGGAGATTCGTATGAATAAGATCCAACAATTCCATCACCTTCTTTACCAAACTGTCTTTTGGAATCGTCTCCTTCTGCAAGGTATCCCTTCTAACAACTTCTAGTTCTCCCTTCAAGATCTCCTTGGGTCCTATGCTAATTCTCAAGGGAACGCCTTTCTTCTCCCAATCGTTATATTTCCATCCTGCTGTGAACTCATCGCGAGTATCTAAATGTGCTCTTATTCCTGCCTTGGTCAACTCGGATGCAAGTTCCATCGATTTAGGAATTACATCTT
>JARBAV010000482.1 GCA_029237515.1 Nitrososphaerales archaeon | reverse complement strand
GGGTCCATTTCGATCTCTGATCGATGAATGTGCTTGATTGCTAGTTCGGTTCCTTAACATTCATTGCTCACCAAATTATTATACTTGTGTTATGTCACAAATTTTGTACATATCGACGATCCTTAAATGATAATATATAAAGTATAGTTTATAAATATGCAATGGAGGAAATAGATGACTATGGTTCCCGTATTTAAACATAACTGACTGGTCAGTCATCAAATTTTTTGGTATGGGGTTAATTGTTTCCATGCTCCGAATATGCCCTCAGTTTTAGTTAAACGCACATGGCAAAGTAAGTGGCCGAAAAAAGGGACTTCAATCTATACTTATTAAGTTAGTCAAACCAAAATTAGAAAGTCGATGCTCGACCCTAATGCTAAGCGTATATTTTGGTACCTTTTTGCCGGCTCTAGGGGGGGCAATAATAGAATTAAGATCATCGAGTTGCTAAAAGAACATCCGCATAACATAAATCAGCTTGCTGAAACCCTCAAGCTTGATTACAAAGCAATCCAGCATCACATTTCAGTACTTGAGAAGAATAATATGGTTAGTAAAGTGGGGGAAAAATATGGAGTATCATATTTCATTTCTGATTATCTTGAATCAAACATTATTGCCTTTGATAAAATAGCATCTCAAATAAGGGAGAGTACAAAGTGAGACTATCTCTATCAGTCAGCAATTACCGTATTCATTTTCTTTGATCTGGAACAAATATGGACAAAAGTAAATAAGAGAATTACTATATTTTGGTGCTGTTGAGTTGGATCCTCTGATCAGTGCTAATGCGATTGTGGCTTCAGCTAATATAGCTGTCCTAATTGCATTACTTGTATTGTATGCAAAAGTCTATAAGACTAGCAAGGCTAATTTTACGATTGGTCTAATACTCTTTGCTAGCCTGTTGATGTTGCACAATATAATTGCCGTTTATGGTTACTTTATGATGGAGCCACTTTATGCTCCCGCACTAGTCCCATATTTTTTGGCCATACATGTAGCAGAACTTGGGGGACTATTGGTATTATTTAGAATCACTCTTTTGTAGATGAAGTACCTTCTGAATTCTTGGTTTCACATAGTATCGGATTAGTAGTTAAAAGAATAAAACATGTACGTGCCAATTCTTCTTTCGATCACTTTTATCCATATTAGTATTATTCAAAGTTTTAGGGCTGTAGTATATGTTGTTGCGATTAAAATAAAATAATCAAACACCGTCGCATTAGACTCAAACATGCGCCATGAGAGGCTTTGGCATTGTTGCCCTCCTGCCAAAGCCCAAGCGCTATGTCCAGAACACGTCTGCGGAAACTACAAAGGGTTCACATCTATTTTAATCCCATAGACGATTCTAATTATCTGGTAGCAGCTTTTTGATAATCTACAATGTCAATATCTTGTAACATCTTCATTCTTGCAATAAATGGTACCCGCTTGAATGATTGAATTATTTGGTACGTATCTCCCTGGCAATATAATGACTGCTGCGCCTACAGCTGCATTGTCACCGACAAGTGCCCCAAAATGATTCCTTCCTATATCCATATACTTTCCCGAGCCTATTTCATATCTGATATTTCTTCTGTCCAAGAGAACATTTGCAGTTCCAGAAAATCCTCCAAACCATACGTTCTTGCCAATGACACTGTCAAGGATTACATTTTGATGCGCTATCTTATCATGACCCTTAAAGTATGATTTCGCAATTTCACAGTTAAATCCTATCTTGACATTATTCTCAAACGCGCAATTACGTATGAGTGAGCTCATGCCAATGAAGCTGCCCTTGCCGATGTAACTTACTCCCTTTATCTTACAAAAGTCATCTATAATGACATCATCTTCTATTATGCATGGATCCTCAATAATACTAGTCTTTGCCACCGTTGCAGTTGGTGAAATTATCCTCTTCTTCACATAATTGTGCATTACTTTCTGAATCACGTCGAGAAATGCCCAAGGATATGTTATAACGGTAATTAAGAGCTCTTTTGCATTTTCTGATTGATAGATGATAGAGTTGAGAGGAACAAGATAGGAAGAATCGTCAAGTTCCAAATGTTCATGTTCATAGAATCTTGTGCTGTAAGCCATGCTATAGTTGATAATCTGTTTGACGCTAAAACTGTTACTACTAATAGAAAAAGTCTTTGTTCCAGCTGATGATTGGTCGACCAATTTCGTCTCAGTACTTTGAAACGTACTAGTTTCATATAATTCATTTTCATCATAAGTATCTACTTCAAATTCAGTCGTCATACCCTTTACCAATGTCTTCAAATAAGACATCGTATTGGGAACTGCTACATTTTCAATATTAACAATTCGAGATAATAAACGAATATTACGTATTATGATTGGTTCACCCATGAAGCTCAGAGATGAAATGCATCCGTGAGTCCCCCAATCCCCACTCATTACGGGATGCATAAAATGACAAGTATTATAGAAAATTATTTTCACATTATTAACCTATATCAGGCAGCAAAGCGGGCTATTTATTGATGACACAACATTGTTCCTATAGTTAATACCTAAGTTTTGACCTATGTAAATTAAAGGTACAAAGACTTCTGTACTTAACTATATTTTAATAAATAGACTTCTAGTATATGAACTTAGAAATATTTATTTCAATAGTCTCTTCAGCCTATTGAAAGTGTCAAGATGCTAAGTGTGGGAAGTAAGCAGTTAACACAAACAGATAGCAATTCCTTTGAATTTCTTCGAAAGATGATTTCGTTAGTCTTACAATTCTTGTATTCAATATCACAGCTAATCTTATCGGGTATATCAAAAGACGGCAGCTCGTCGTATACTTCTTCCTCAATAAGCTGTCTCTTCTTTATATGATTTCCACTCATTGATACAATTTCTAACCAAATACCCTATTTAAGGAATTAGATTGATTTTCATGATGTGGACATCTCTAATTTCATGCCTTAACAATGGCATAAGAAGAATAATAACCAATCACTACCATTTTTATACTGTCTTGTCCCCCAAATTAATTCAAGATATCTTTCTCGTTTTCAACCAAATGTGAAGGTATATAGTTTGAAGCCTTTACCTCTTATGTCAATAGTAACAACATGTTGTCCATATTCATTATTATTAACAAGATTGTAAAGTCTTTGACTGTCAATCGAAAATTGAGACATCCCGTCCGAAATATTCGCTCCGAGTCCTTCTTCTACCTCTTGTTGCGAATTTGAGGACAATGATGATAGGAATGACATTGGAGCATCTATCAGATTGGTAAAGTTATCAACTGAGACTCTTCCTGTTGCACTGAGAGGCCCTCCAGCAACAATATTCACAGATTTGGCAGAATAGTTAAGGACTATTCTGCCCATTTCACTCTGCAATTCAATATTATCTGGATTGTTTTTCCATCTGCCTTCTAGATATACCATATTTGGTTTGAAGTCAGTATTACTACTATTATTACTATTATTGTCGTGTGCAATAGTATAGGATACAGTTCGATCGGGCTGAAAGTTTTCAGTATTTCCAAGGCGTTCCTGCGCCAACTGATAGCCCAGGTAAATTTCTGGTGTTTGTATCTTGGAAAAATCTATTTCAATCGCTTTTGAATTTCCGCCACCTGCTGGAACTGTTGAATTTGAAATATTGGAGAATGTTATCTCTGTTCTGCCCAATTTAGCAGCTCGTTCTGCTAATAAATACTGTAATACCTTCTCTGTTTCAGAATATGCACCTTCACCTATATGATCATAACGTATATTTCCTTCTGTATCAATAATATATTTCCTTGGCCAGTATCTATTTTCATAGGCATTCCAAGTTCCCTTATCGTTATCCTGTAACACAGGATATTTAATTTGGAATTTGTCGACTGCAGATTTCACATTATTAAAGTTCTTTTCAAACTCAAATTCTGGTGTGTGAACACCTACAATTGTAAGGCCTTTGTCAGAATATTTTTCATACCAGTCATTTAAGTATGGTATTGTTCTAATGCAATTAATGCAGCTATATGTCCAAAAATCCACAAGTACCACATTCCCCTTCAAGCTTTGCAAATCTAATGGTTTGCTGTCATTGGTATTAATGTAGCCAGATATTTCTTCAAAATTAGGAGCTTCTCTAAATTTCGATCTGTCTATCTCATCAAATTCTGTTCGGTTTAGTTTAATCACGACAGGATTGTTTTCTCTAGTCGATGCGGGCTCTACCAACATGTTTCTTGCCTTTTCTCCATCCGACGATCCTCTGTTAGCAGTAGATTCTGAGGATACAGATTCAGAAGGTTCCGGGGTAAGAATCTTATCAATCAGTTGTTGTTGCCTTATTGACTCTCCACCAACCGTATTCAACTCGGGACTATTGAAGTATATTGCGAATCCGACTATCAATGAGATAACAGCAAGTGCAGTCAAGAGGGCAGATATGTTATCTCTATTCATGCCCGTCGGATGTTATAGTCCTCGCTCAAAGCTAATTATTTCATTAGACAGTGGGAAATTTCCTAGTAGGGAAAGCTGATTGGTAAACACCAGTATTCCAAGAATGATAAGAAAGGCGCCCATTGCTGGATTGAAGTATTTTAGATGTTTAATTATTCTTCCAATCATAGCAGTAGCTTGTGAAAAAAAGGCTCCGGTAATTAAGAAAGGGATTCCAAGCCCAATCGAGAACGCCAATAGTGAATTGTAAGCTGCTCCAGGAGACGTTGCTGCTAGAGTGAAGATACTACCAAGGATTGGGCCTACGCATGGAGTCCATCCAGCTGCGAAAGCTGCTCCAAATACAAATGATGTAATATAGCTGGTTTT
>JARBAV010000481.1 GCA_029237515.1 Nitrososphaerales archaeon | reverse complement strand
TTGGGATCCCCAGAAACAAGGCTGCGCTTATAATGCTGTATGGATTCACTGTGAGTATGGTCGGGGCAGCCCTAAGATTGGGGATATTGCAACATTTTGACGGTCAGATGATCATACATCAATTGAGAAACACTCTAGTAAGTACAATTAGATCAAATATAGACAGACCCATGACAAGCATCTGGCAATTCGCTCCTGGGATTGATCTGATACAAATTTCGCATGAAAAAATGCTGTCAAAAATGTTTATAACCTGATACATTAGTACAATTTTTATGAGTTCTAAAAGGATCCCTCGTGTAGGAGTCGGTGGGCCAGTAGGTTCGGGGAAAACGATGCTCATAGAGCAAGTTGTACCATTTTTATCTGCCAAAGGTTACAATGTTGGTATAATATCAAATGATGTGGTATCTAAGGAAGACGCCGATAGGATGAGGAAGAACCTTGCGACTGAGAGAGGCTTGATGCCCGAAGATCTGGTCATAGGTCTTGCGACAGGCGGATGTCCACATACGGCGGTTCGAGAAGACCCATCTATGAACCTGTCAGTGGTTGAAGAAATGGAAGCAAAATATGGGGACCTAGACCTAATTATAATAGAGAGCGGAGGAGACAATATTACAACTACATTTAGTCCTGCTCTAGCAGACTACTTTATTTATATAATTGATGTAACTGGAGGGGACAAGTATCCCAGAAAAAGAGGTTTGGGAATTGAGACGTGTGACCTGCTGGTAATTAATAAGATTGATATTGCTCCGCTTGTAGGAGCAGATCTTGGCATAATGGAAAGGGACGCAAAGATTGTTAGAGGAGACAAACCATTTGTTTTTGTCAATTCAAAGAAAGGACAAGGAGTTGAGGAAGTTGCTAACCAAATTACCAAATACGTCCTCTTTGATCAACCCCCAAGAGCTATTACTCCAAAGGCGAATCGGTAAATGATTCTGAAATAACGGTCGGTAGATAATACAATAATATGTTTCTTAATTAATACTGGGTGGGTGATTTTGTTCTGTGGCAAGTAACAATAAGAACAGCTCTGGCAAGGCATCTGACATTTCCAACGAAACGGAGACTGGAATCCAAAATACGAGCTCAGAGGATACTAATTCCCCAGATTTTTATATTCCGTCGGATACTCCACCTGAAGTTCTTGAATATGGGTCAGAGCTACAGCAGCTAGGGGTTGGAAGAGCAGGAAAGTTAGGTGCGCTCACTTTAAAATTAGAATATGATGATGAGCGAAGAAAAACTATAGTCAGAGATCTATTCACTAAGGTGCCCCTACACGCACAACGTGCCCTTTACTTGGAGGAATCTTTACCTTCAATGGCTTACATGTACATTCAGTCCCCATCGGGGGGGATATTGCAGGGCGATAGATATAGGATGGATATATCATTGTCTAACGATACCAAAGCACATATTACAACGCAGGGGGCGACCAGAGTTTATCGAATGGAGCGGAACTTTGCCACCCAGATCATTAACATTGACCTGGGACCAAATGCTTACTTTGAATTTATTCCAGATCAGATCATTCCATACAGAAATTCAAGATTTTATCAAACCCTCAAAATGCGGGTGCATGATACTGCTACAATGATTTATTCGGAGGTGATTGTACCGGGGAGGGTCGCTAGTGGTGAGTCCTTTGAATACGATATATGTTACATGAAGGCAGTTGGTTTCAATCAAGAGGATCAGTTGAGATTCACTGACATTGCAATACTAGAACCAAGGAAAAGGAACGTAAGCCAATTGGGCGTGCTAAGTAATCGTTCCGTAGTTGGGAGCGTTTACCTACTCTGCGCCAACACAGCTGTAAAATCTATTAAAGATGATCTGAATTCGATCTTTTCTAACAATACTGAGGTCGTATCTGGCGCGTCCGTTCTGCCTCACAATTCAGGGATAATTGTGCGATTGCTGGGAGATGGAGCAAGTGCATTAAGAGCGGCTATCTTTGATGTTGTTCGACTCACTAGGAAGACTATACTTAATGCGGAATTTAGCGGGATTAGAAAGGGATAATATGAAACTTACGATTGTACCAAAATTGCAGGTCCTAAAACGTCATTTGCTTAAAAATTATACTTTGTCCCATGTCGTGATAAGGTACTTCATTCTGTCAAAATCATCAGATGCCTTACTAGGCTATGCAAAGGTTTTGGATATTTCTTAAAAACCAGTGAGCTAACTTGTCATGAGAGGAGTTGAATTCGACAGTATGCACAAATAGCAGCTGGCCCAACCAACCTCAAACCAGCGGCCTGATTTTATCCAGAATCAGCGGTCTTGGACTTGAACGCATGATTATTCTAATAATTATGAATCGCTTTGTCGCCTGTGGAATTCTGCTTTGCTGAAGATAGGAGTACCGCGTATTTGGGATTCAGAAATATCCTATAGATGATCCTTTAACATTCAAAACAAAATCATAGTCAGACAATGTCTTGAGCGCATCCAGTGATAATTTATGTTCAATTCTATACTTTGTGCCATGATTATCTATGTCAGGTATTTCTCCAATTTTGCTCCATACCAGGTCTTTTATTGCTTGTGTATCCGATCCCTCTTTCGTAGTGACTTCAATAGAATACCTAGCGCCAGGGTCTTCCTGATGGCGATTTAGAAAGTCTTCAATCAGCTTGTGATCTATTTTAGGAAGAATAGTCTTGCAGCTTCTCCGAAATTCCTCATACTTTGTCTGTATGTCCAGTGTCGGATCTTGCGTCTGGCTTGCCATATATCGTTTTGGTATCACGACGACTATTTAAAAATGCTGTAAGGCACAATGTCTTTTTCGGCAGCATATGATTACATCTATGACTGAAACTCACCTAGGATCATGCTTCATTTCCCATAAATAAAATAACAAATGATTAATTCGGGGATAATTGTACGATTGTTAGAAGATGGAACAAGAGCATTGAGAGCAGCTACCTTTGATGTAGTTCGACTCAGTAGGAAGACTATACCTAATGCGGAGTTCAGTAGGATTAGGAAAGGGTAACACAAGATCCTCATTATACCTACAAGGCCTAAAACACTTCTAGTTCTTTTTTTAACACTTTAGGTATTATGATGATAATACAAGCTCAGGTGTAGTGTACTGCAATAGGGCTAAGATTAAGAAATAAAGATCCTGTCCTACAAAAATGCAGAAATCAGTTATTGATCGTCTTGCATGAATTGCGATATGAAACTTTGAATGTTGATTTCAGGGAAATGCAGGCCGCTGTGATAAAATGACTCCGAGTGGCTCCATCAAGGGTATTATCGCTATCGTTAAATATTTAATAGGTAGCCATTTTCTATACTAGGTATGAAGATTATACAAAACAATAGAGGCATGAGTACGAAAACAGTTCAAGTTGTCTTATTGACTTTTGTCATTGCCATTTTCTTTACACAAGCTGCAAATGTATATTCACAATCAGATAACGCTAGCTCATCAAGTGACATTAACATGTTTGATGAGCCTGCACGGATGTCCGCAAACGCAAGCAATGCTACCGCAGCGGATAACATTACTGTCTTTGACGAACCCAAGCCATAGTTAGATTCAGTTCTGCGAAACGACAGAATTAGCTTGATACATCTGGCTTGATAGATGCTGATCAAATTGTGTAGAAATATCTGTACTAAAGGTAATTTGTTTGATTCCAAGCCTAATGATGAGATTGTAGGCTATGCCTCCCAGTGTAGCTGCATTTCAGAGTGAGGCGTGAAATCAAATAGATTGTTCCGCCTTTGTTGGCCTAATCTGATCTTGCCAAGCCAACTGATAATACAATGTATTGAATATGGAGATGCATGATTCTCCATCGCTCTCTAATTTTCAAAGAATCCTGAAACAATTGTTTCGTTTTAACAACACTCAATATTGTTTCAATTTTGCGCATGTGACACAATCACACGTTTTGAAGGTCGAGCGAAGGCATGAATTTAAACGAAGTGCTGACAACCTATGGCGCACTTTGTCAGAACGCACTTCATGAGTTGCGAATTTTTTTCTATACTCTAGTTTAATCAATCAAGAGAGCTGTGAGTCAGTCGCGGTAACCACTCTTTGTTCTGCCAATTCATCCGCAAATTCTATTCTATTTTTGGCGTTGCTTGACGTATGGGCAAATCACAATTACCAAAATTACCGAGTGTAGTATGCACGGCATCTTACACTGTCAAGATGTTGGCAGCGCCTCAGATCTACTTAAATATAATAGAGCAATAATTCTAGTTTATGCAAGTAAAAACCAATGTAATACATAATTCTTTATTCGGTCTCGCCATAGCCATTACCATTATTTCACTTACAAATATCTCATCTGCCCTTGCGCAGCTAGATCAGCCACAGACCTTTACTACTCAGATGTCAGGCGGAGAGGAAGTACCATCTGTGAGCACCACTGCAACCGGAACAGCTGAATTCAATTTAGGTTCAGGGGGAATAGACTACCAGGTAAGTGTTACTGGCGTATCGAATGTTACTTCTATTAGTATCAATTCAGGCAACGTTGGTGAAAATGGGCCTGTAATTGTAACTCTATTTGAACCAAATGCAACAGCTGATCTCTCTAATAATGTTCAAGCCGAAGGAACTATTACTTCTGCTGATTTGGAAGGACCAATGCAAGGTAAAGAGATATCAGAATTAGTATCGGCAATGGGTAGCGGGATTACATATGTCAACGTACTTACGCAGGCAAATCCTGATGGCGAGATTCGCGGACAGAATTAATGTTCAAATTGCAGGGTCGATTATGATGATTTCCCATCACACATTGATCTGGTCTGGTTTCTTTTAACCTGTAGCTGGACTTTCAGGCTACTATTAACAAGATTGTGAGTTATATCTTGCCTGATAAAGTATGGAAGCGTGCTTCTGAGTGATACAAAAGACTACTTAGCCTTTCTATGCTGCTCTTTAGTGTTCATTGAGAGTATGTATGATTAAGTAGTTAATGAAATATTTTATGTGGAATACTTGAAAAAATATCTCTCGGTGAAATGGTGGAAAAAAAGAATAAAGTAATTAAAACCACATAATCCATAATCCAGTATTCGCTGCTATTTTGGAAAAGGTACATGAATCTAAAGGTGGTCGTCAACGCGTTATTCGAGATATAAGATCAAGATGGCTCAAAGATTCATACAGCTCAGCTTGCAAATTTTTGATGAACCAAGTAACACATTTATAATGCCCATACGAACTCTTTTCAGTGAAATTATTCGTGAAAGGAAATGAAAAATTGAGATTCGCAATAGCGATAGGTGTACTTTCTACTCTTGCACTATCGATCACACTTTCTCCGACCTTTAATATGTTGGTGAAGGCTCAGAGTGAAACAGGAATGTCTCAAGGAGTTCAACAACAACTTGTTGAAATTGCAGAAAAGGTTAAAGATTTGGCTTCTAAAGCAGGTTTGAATGCGACGATTCCTCAAGGTGGTAATCTAACAGAAAAGCTGCAAGCGCTCTCGGACTCTGCTCCATTTAGCAACCTGTCACAGCAACTATCTCAGCAATTATCCAGCCTTGGTATAAACGCGTCAAATATCCAAAGTTTGAAGCAAGTAGCAGGCTCTGATTTTGGAGATGTTGTTCAGAAACTTCAAAACCTGACAAGTAGCCGCGGCGCCTAATAGATTGCAGTAGGCAGCGCAGCTGCCCTACCTTACTTTTGTTGCCCTCATTTAGATT
>JARBAV010000480.1 GCA_029237515.1 Nitrososphaerales archaeon | reverse complement strand
TGCAAGGTGACCATCGAGATGATGTCAAGGGTTATCTGCTAAGAATGGGTTTCAATGAGGCGGCTATCGAAGTTCAGTGAGGTGGTCCATTCTCAGAGAGATCTTTTTTGTAGGTGTAGGGATGTTTATGTAATAGTCTAGGCAATCTGACATACTCATATTATCATATAAGTTGATATTTACATTCTCACTTTTGAGTACAGTTATAGTATTTCTATATTTTGGTATTTCAGTATGATCGGGATTTTGTAGTGTTTAATTATAATCCTATAATTGTATAAGTTTAGCCGCTCTCTTCAGTCTCCCATAATTCTAGTTGTGCAAACTTGCCAGGATCTCCAGTACGAGTGATACAACGAGCTCAGCTCTTACTGCACCCTAAACAGTAATTACAACTTTAAGTGTAATTTCAATCCTTTGTATCTGTTTCTGATTGTGACCTCAGTTACTCCGGCTGCTTCTGCGACGTCCTTCTGTGTCTTGTTCTCACCGTTCATCACGCAGGCCACATACAATGCGGCTGCCGCAAGTCCCATCGGGTCTTTACCTGCAGAAATTTTTCCTTCTTCTGCTCTCTTCAAAATCTCCAGTGCCTTTCTCTTTGTCTTTTCTGAAAGACCTGCCTTGCTTGCGATTCTGGCTACACACTTGACAGGGTCGACAACGGGCATTTTCAAGTCAAGTTCCCTTATCAAAAGACGATAACACCTCGCAACATCCTTCTTTTTGATATTGCTTGCATTTGCGATGTCTTTCAATGTCCGGGGAGTTTCCGTATCCCTACAAGCGGCGTATAAAGCGGCTGCAACTAGTGCAGAGATGGATCTCCCTCTCACCAGACCTCGTTCCAGAGCCTTCCTATACACGTAAGCTGCTTTTTCTATAACAGCGTCTCCCACTGCCAACTTATCTTTAAGCCGATCAAGCTCACTGAACGCCTGCCTGAAATTGCGGTCTACAGGTTCATGAACCTGGCTCCTACTGTCCCAGGTTCTAAGCCTTTCGATAGTACTTTTCATAGAGGCTGACAACGGTTTACCAGAAGCGTCTTTATCGATGGGCCCAATGATAGTCGCTAGTCCCATATCATGCATTGCAAGCGAAGTAGGCACACCAGCTCGACTCCTATCCTCATGCTCTTCCTTTGAAAATGCTCGCCACTCCGGGCCCATTTCTTCTATTCTTTCTGTAATCACAAATCCACAGTTTCCACAAAACATCTCTCCACTAGAATTATCTGTAACCATGGGACCCTTTCCGCATCTCGGGCATCTTTCATTGAATAGAGTGATGTCCTTTACCAAAGTTTTTCACCAGAAAAATTGTCAGAATATCGCATCTAGTATAAATGTTTTATTCTAGTATATAAAGTTATCCCTGCTAACCAAGGATCCGTTACCTAGAATTGAAATTTTTACAACTATGATATAAAACACCTAACGCTTTTACCAAGAATCAATATTTTTTCTATATTTTATGGAAAATATACTGAAACATGACAATTTAGTCAATGCAATCAGACATCGTTACATTAAAGTGTTATGAAAATTTAGCGTCTTCCAGTACGATGGCAATATTTGCAGTACAAATTAATATCCCGCCAATGCCTAGCTATTTGTAATGATACCAGATGAAATTATTCGTCGTAGAATTCCTCCGACCTATGGATATAGAATACCACATTCTGAATTTATCGACCAGCAAGATCCGTCATTCTCTGATGTGGATGGATATGCAGGTCATCAAATTAATGCTGACCCATCTGAAAAATCAAGCTCATACAGCACGAATCATGTTGAACCTCAACGAATTGAAGGTGAACAGAGTACTGGTGGAGATAAAATACAATCTCCCAAATTCTTTCCAGGCAGCTACGCACGTCGCATAGCCGCTGATCAAACTATGATAGCCTCAGACATTAGAAAATATTTATCAAGTAATCATGTAAATCCTCTCGGAAGTTCTAGCTATTTTGAAAACCGACGACGCCTTTCGAAATTTTCCTATTCGTTTTAGATCCCTCCCTTCCGCTACACCTATTTTATGGCATAATTATTACTGAAACTTGAATCAAGAATGGAACCTAGTTTTTTGCTGCCAAGTGAAATGAGGTTACATGCGAGGAAAGGCAGCGCCCTCATCCCAATTCTAATTTTATTTCTAATGTTTTCGACTCTTGCCCTATTACTTCTTAATCCTTTAACCCCTGTTGCCCATGCCAGTGCCGCGAAGAGCAATAACACAGGAGCATATATCGATGGTGTAAGATTCATTCAATATCTAGACGACAATGTGGCTTTAGAGGAATTGAAATCAGGAAAACTAGATACATACTATTTTAGGATACCACTGGAAGCAGCGTCCGAAATTAAGAATATCCCGAATCTGAAAGAATATGACAAACTTTCAGGATCTTTTGGTTTATTACTAAATCCTGCGCCATCAAATGAATCTGGCTCGTTGAATCCCTTTTCATTAAGGGAGGTGAGATATGCTATGAATTATCTAATTGACCGAGGGTTTGTAGTGGATGAAATCTTAAAGGGCTTGGGCACACCTCTTGTGGGTCCTTACGGGATCTACTCGCCTGAGTATTTTAATGTAATCGACACTGTAGAGTCCTCAGGGCTAAGATATAACCCTAGACTCGCCGACCAGATCATAACAAAGGCAATGAATGAAGTTGGTGCCCAGAAGGAAAATGGAAAATGGATGTTAAATGGGACGCCAGTTAGCATTTCAATCTTGATTAGAAGCGACAATCAGCCTCTAAGATCTGTTGGAGAGCTTGTAGCTTCAGAGATGGAAAAGGCTGGATTTACCGTGAAAAGGAACTATGGTGACTTGAATAAGGCAAATACTGTGGTTTATGGCTCTGATCCTCAAGATCTTGGATGGAATATATATACAGAAGCGTTCGGTGGAACTGGTGGCTTTGTAAAGTACAATCCAGTGATCCCCTCACAAATGTACGCCCCCTATTTTGGAAATATGCCCGGGCAGCAAAACCCCGTTTTTTGGAATTATGAAAATGATACCATTGACAAGATAACGCAAAGAATTCAGTTTCTTAATTTTACCTCAGAAGAGGAGAGAAATTCTCTTGTTAGAAATGCTACAGATTTAGGAGTACAGGAGGCGGTCAGAGTATTTATTGCACAATTAGTCGATCCCTACGTAGCATCGTCTGGGCTTACTGGACTAGTAAATGATTTTGGTGCAGGCATTTCTAGTAAATTTTCGCTGATAAATGCGAGAACACAAGAACCTTCAAACACCTTGGACATTGGCGTCAAGCAAATATACCAAGGAGCATGGAATGGAGTAGGTGGTTGCTCGGATCAGTATTGTCGAGACATCTCCTCAGCTTTATCCGATCCTGGTACCTTTCGTGATCCTTATACAGGGGAAGTAATACCAATGAGGACTCCTTGGATTAATATAACAACGAAAGGGCCATTAGAAAAACTTGTTGTTCCCAATGATTCGATGAATTGGGATCCAATTTCACAGCAGTGGACCGGTCCGGGTAAGAATAACACCGCATTTACTGTTGTCAAATATCATAACCTTTATTCAAACTGGCATAACGGAATTCCGATGGGACCTGAGGACCTATTGTACCCTCAGTACTTTGTATTCGAGTGGGGGAAGGAAACTGGTGATCCTGCTGATTTAACACACGATCCAGAATACATGGCTGGTGTGGAGCCTGGGCTTCCCCTAATAAAGGGGATAAGATTCATTGATAATCAGACCGTGGAATCCTATGTTGACCAGTGGCATTTTGACGACAAAGAATTAGCAGGCACAGCTGGAGTCTGGGCAGGAGAGCCTTGGGAAATAACTGCCGCAAGCGAGAGATTAGTTACATCCGGAAAAGCAGCATTTTCAAGGGGTGAGGCATCGTCTAAAAATGTGCCCTGGCTTTCATTGATAGTTCCTTCCCATGCTGCTATGATAAGAAATGAGCTGATGAATATGAAAGCCGAGGGATTTGTCCCTGCTCCACTCCGAGATTATGTAAGCCCTGA
>JARBAV010000050.1 GCA_029237515.1 Nitrososphaerales archaeon | reverse complement strand
TTTACTATCCTAAGATCGCATTTACTCTAGTGTCTGTATAGACCTGTGGAGGGTAAAAATCCAAGACAATGTGTTTTTTTATAAAAAGCAGCTTACGTTTAATATTTGCATTAGTAGTCTAATTCAAATCATGTGTACTTACATACTTATATTTCACATGAAATAATATATCCCCATACTCTTCTAATACTATAGCACGGAAAGAATTTTATCACAATAGTAGGACTATCATACTCTAGCGACCTAGCAATTCGTCGTTACTACGCTGGTGTGGTCGACTACTCACTGACATTTATTCGCACAATTAAGACTGTATTATTACATAGAAGAAAGAAGAGAAAGTATCTATTCTAAAGGTGAACGTTATGCCAATTCCCTTTCTGTAACATCGTATACTGCAGAATTAATTCAAAGAGATTCTGCTATTTTGTTCGCTTCTTTAGTTGCTGCTTAAATATTTCGATCAATTCGTGGACTGAAGTCGCATCTTCTGGACCCTTATCATCTCTAATCTTTCCTGTAAATTTAGGAAATCGTAATGCAAGGCCATAGCCCTCCCTAATTGAATTGAGGCCAGCAGTATGTGATGGACTAAGCGTTATTTCAGAAGCAATTACTTCGATGACAATCTTTGGTTCAAACCATACATCCATCTGATCCATTCTCGTGTCGATCCTGGGTGACTTATGACCAATACGCAGACTCTCAAGGCTATTGTAAAAGTTTTCTAGATGTTGGTCAGTAAATCCAGTTCCGACCTTGCTGACGCTCCTGAAAAGATCCCGATCTTCATCATATACTGCAAGAAGAAGAGCCCCATATTTTCCCACCCTTCTACCTCTTCCGTATAAAGCGCCTATTATTACTAGGTCCAAGGTATCTGCTAGCTCACTGCGATACTCACGCTTTACCTTGATCCAGAGGTATTCTCTGCTGCCGGCTCGATAGACGCTGTCTCGATGCTTTAGCATAATGCCTTCACATCCGGCAGCTATTGCTGAATCCATAAATGCTTGAATTTCCTTTTCATCACTCGACATAATTTGTGTTATCAGTTGTATCCTGTTAGTACTGATGGTATCCTTTGAGCTGGATTGCGTCACATCTGTCAGATTCCTGTTAGCAAGTCGAGGTTCGGTTTTTTTGCGCGACAGCGCTTTTTCGTATTGGGTTTTGACATTGCCTTTCTTTTTCGTTTTTTCTATTATTACATTTCCTGTTCCATGAACTCCCGTTTCCTTACCATGTTCAAGATCTCCTTCGTTCTCACTTTTCTTCCATGCTCCTTCTCTTGCACCCTTAGAACTATCTTCCACCTTCATGCCTGCATCATATACAGCAGCCAATTTCTCACCCTCGGTTTTTACAAGCTCGCTCAAAATCCGTCGTCGTTCTTTGTACGGGTAGCAAGTCACAGATTTAGCATTACTGTATAAGACATCAAAAATATTGACGATCACAGGGTAGCTTTGCATTGCCTCTTCAACCCCGTACTTTCTTCTTCGATGCATAAGCTCTTGAAAGGGAAGATATTCCCAAGTACTCGGGTCGACGGCAACAATTTCTCCTTCTACTATCACTTCTTTAAGACTTTTCATCTTTCCTATGGCTTCGACCACATCAGGATAGTGGCTTGTAATATTTTCAAGCCTTCTTGAGAAAAGTTCTACTCTCGCTCCGTTACTGATGTTAGCCTTTCCCTTGACTATACTATTTGTCTTGCCTTTGTGGATCTGTACTCTCTCGCCATCCAATTTGTATTCTGCGCCAGCTATTCCTTCCATTCTGTTGAGTCCCTCGTCTATGGAAGAAGCTCTCTCGGCAAGCATCGGTCTAATTGGCTTGAAAAGAGTTATCTGGATTGAGCGAACCGATTCAATTCCGTTACAAGCCAACTCTCTTGCAACCAGACCCAGATCCCCGGAGACATTGTAAGCATTCTCTAACAGGGAACGATTTGCCTTATCATGAGTAAATGCTATTGATAGTGAATCTAAAACAGTAAAGTCTGCAATTCCTAATCTAAGAGTTCCCATAAGAAATTTCATTATGTATCTTGCTTCTCTTGGAGTTGTTTCATTGAGCAGACTGCTGACGAGCCTCAGCTTCGTTTCTTGAGAACCTGAACCTGTCGACTTTGCAACCTTGTATAATGTAGTAAATACGCGCTCGACGGTCATTTCTTGGGAAAACAATGTGTTTTGATTTTTTATCTTCATTGCTTCTGCAGCTGTATCACCTAAGTCTCCCTTTTTCCTATAGATTGACAAGATGTCCGTAAGACTCTTGCCCGATGACTGCGCTAGGGAACGAATTGCCATTTTTTCTGCCAGCCCCAGCTCAATTCCTTCATATGGCGGCCCTAGTTTTCCTTGGATTAGATATATAACCTTGTCAATTATTGTGCATTCAGTTTGTTTCAATAATAAAACGAGGTTTTCGGTAAGGAGTAACCTGCTTCTGGTTTCCTCCATCTTTTCAAAGCTATCGACGAGTTTGGAGAGAAGCAAAGTGTATAGTCCAATTTCTGTAGAGATTATACCTGACTTAAATCTATCAGCCTATAGAACTAAATAATATTGGAGCTATGTTGAGTAGTAGCTAATCATCAAATTTGAAAAGATCGCAGAGGTGATCAAACGACGACCAGAAGATAAAGTTATGGAAAAACAATACCTTCAATGTTTACGATATTTTTGTCACCTTTAGCACGGTTATCGACATTTGAGCAAGGAATATTTTTCGGAAGTATCCCGTTACCACAAGCATTTTCAGCAGATTCTTCACTATTCTGCTCATACCCGGCGACATTGAGACTTTCTGTGGAATATTGGCCGCTTAGAGATAGAGCGGCGATTATCGTGATGGCCAAAGCCAAGACAAACCCTACCACGATATTATTTATCATATTCTATTTAACAAGATGATTCATTTTTGGTTTATTTGGATTGCGAGAAATAAAGACTGTGCTTTAATCTGATATCTTTACGAATACAGCACTTAAACTAAAGTTCTTATTCAAAAATATAGATTGAGATTGTAGAATGTACTAAGAATAATTTTTTTCCAAGATTTCTTTTGCCTGAGGGACAGTAGTTTAGAGGTGCTTTTTATGTATTTTTATCCCTTTAATGACTCTGACCGTCACGAGATTTGATATGAAAAGATCGTAATCTGTGGTACCGCTGACAGACGATTAGGCTGTATGTAGTAATTGATCCAAATTCAATTCTAATATATGAGACTTCTTTGCTTTTTTTCGTACAAAGCAGTTTCAAAAAAATTTGCTTACATCCGGTAGCAATTGATTGCAACAATAAACTTTTAGTGCGACTAGAGCAAACGTACAATAAGGTAACGATTATTCCAAAGCTCTTGTGTGAGGATTAAAGCATAGTATTGTATTAAACAGCCAGAAATTAAGGATATCTTTTGAAACAAAGAGGAGCTGGATTGCGATCGACTCTGGGAAAAGAACTGAAGTTTCCGCTGAAAACGTACATCAAATTACTTGTGTTCGCGAGTTTCATTGACCCATAAATTCAAACTGGATAGAATTTTCGACAGTTATAAACAGAAGCTGTAAGAATACCTTTTTGAAATGGCATCATGGAAAGATTTTGGGAAGCTCCGGAAATCC
>JARBAV010000479.1 GCA_029237515.1 Nitrososphaerales archaeon | reverse complement strand
TTGGTCACAAATATTCGCCTGCTTACGTAATTTTCTCCCTCTAATTTTTATCGCTGAGATTTAAAAACTTATAGATTTTGTATTGAGGCAGATTCAATACAGTTAAGTTACTAGAAGTATGCTGCGACGAAACCTAGATCGTGATGCAGTTGAAATCAAAGATTGTGCATGACCAATGCATTTGAGTATCTCACTTCTTGTTAATTTGATTGGCGTTCAATTCAAACTTCCATTTGTACTCAGAAGAGTCACTAACAACTGAAAAGATTAAAGCCATTCAGAAAGTACAGGGTAATAGGCCTTGCGGCGGGTGTCATCAAGACTATTTTTCTCTAGAACTAGACCCTGTTCCTTAAGGTCTTCAATGGCATTTTGAATTGTTCTTCGAGGTAAATGACTAATTCGGATCAATTCACTCTGTTCTACAGGATATTTAGTCTTGATTATGTAGTAAATAAATTTGGAAGCAGGACCGCCTTCTGGATCCTTTCTAAAGTAAGAGACCCCATAAGCTGCTTTTGACATTAAACCTCTACGCTGGGTTTCGACAGACATAAGCAAATCTGGCCGAACTTCTGCCAAGTTTACGCGTTGTCCAAACTCAGCAATAAGAGCTGATTGTTGCGATTCAAGTGGAGCTTCAAAAATGAACGCCCTTGGAGGAAATTTTGATGTGAGTGCACCCATAAGGTGCCATTTCACTGCTCCACGTTCATCATAAATTCCTACACCTATTCCTTCATTTGCTTCCAGTACAACCTTGTTACTGCCGAGCTTTATACTTTGTTCAGTTCTTGCAAGAACCTGTTCAACGGTCAATTGATGCCTAGGATCCTTTCTTCCGATTTTCCACAAATACCGCATGTCTTTGGATTCAATGGTCTTGACGATTTTTTCTTTTTCGTCCAAACTTAAATCACGATTGTTTTCACTAATTTCTATGACGTCGATGCCCATTTTAGCTGCCTCGTTTACGAACCTTTCAAAAACATTTTCAACTATTGCATACTCGGACATAGTACTACCCAATGATACTTGAATGCCATACTCATGATAAATTCCTATTTTCTTTTCGAGTATAATATCAGGAATCAAAAGTGGATTTGCTCCATAGATCTTCACCAAATCAACTATTGGTGAAAGGGTTTCAATACCTTCACTATCTATGCTAGGTAGCCTGTCTATCATATAAGTTAGCCCTTCTTCTCGCGGCTTTTTCGAGTCGATTCGATCCTTTATTATGTCTTCAAGCATGTCAGATGAGAGTAATCATTAGGCTCCTTTACCTATATTGAAGTTGCTTACTTTAGGAGTATATTGATAGTTGCTCCATTGTATCAAGGTCTAAAGCGCACACTAAAAGTGGTTTGAGATACCATCTTAATTGTCATGCTCACCTAAAGTCACGCTGGCCTAACTCAAGAAAGCCAAATTCATATAAGCTCCATTGCATCTTGAACCTGGAGAAGTGCAGAAATGATCTGTTCTGAGTGGACTGAAGTCAATCGTTTAGTATTTACGAAAGGATCAATTGCTCCCGTTCTTTCATTCTTAATAGTCCCAAGGTCTACGTACATGGCAACTCCAACTTCACCCTGCATTAATTTATTGTAATCAATCAAAACTGGTGAAACCTGATACAATTCTATTACCAAATTCTCCAATTCTTTGACTAGCGATTTCCTTTTAAAATCAATATCGAGATAGTGGGGGAATCCATTTTCAATCGACTCGGCCTCCTTCACCAAATCACCGTAGAGCACTTCATTTTCAAGTAAGTTCTTAAAAAGCTCATCCTCACTCATGTTCGCAAGGCCTCTTAATGACAATTCCTTCTCGATCATACTATTCGCTTGCTGAGAAATTTGGGAATAATATCGGACGCCTTCACTTTCCAATTCTCTGAGATTTCTTTGTACCTCAAGCACTTTTTTATCAACCTGATAGTAAGGTAGAGCATGGAACTGAACTCCAAAATACCCTCTGACACTGAACTTACCCACAGATTTCCTTAATTCGCAATAGATCCTGTTCAAATCCTCGATTTTGGACCTTGATATGCCAGAACTCTGCCACTCAGATAAAGAGAATATCAAGCGTTCGTAGAATTTCAAAACTTCACCTATATCGAAAGTCGATGACTGTGTCACAGTACCATCAGCGAGCATAACGTCTACATCATGCATCGAGATCTTGGGGGTTACAGCTCGTATGAAATGCTCTCCGACGTCATTAAAGATGGAGTTTATTTCTTGAATTTTACTATTGTTAGTCTCCTTTAATGGCAACATCATTCCAAGTTCAGGGCTATTATTTTGCTGCGGATACTTATAATTCAATTGCGATAATTAGGATTTAACCTAAGCTTGATTAACTCAGAAACTTGTCACACAATTGACAATCAAATCAGCCATAACCGATGGTTAGGACATGGCAAAGAGCTTGTATAGATTCCCGGTTGTTCTATTTGTATAGTTCCACTCGTCAACTTTTGGTGTAGCCTCATAAAATCTCCCTCTCAAAGTTGGGTCTAAGTCAAAATATACGTCCTCACCAACAGTTATCCGATCGGCTTCTGTAATGGAGGTTATCTTAGAGGTTATGTTTATACAATATCCCAAGATATCGACTAAAGAACTCCTGTCTTGTCCGTATAAGACAACTACATTCTCTCCTTCGTCAATTCCTGTTTTTACGCTTAGCTCAGGATAGTCATATTGATTCAAGATTGGATTAATTCCTTTCTTAATCACACTCAAGATAGCTCGACCGCATTTAACTGAATTCGTG
>JARBAV010000005.1 GCA_029237515.1 Nitrososphaerales archaeon | reverse complement strand
TTATGGTGATAATCACATACCAGGAAATTTGTTTATTTATGCTCCAAATCAGAAAACGCTTATGCTAGTTGACGTAGTATATCCTGGTTGGGTTCCATTTGTCTATTTAGCAATCGCTAACGATGTTGCAGGTTTCATAAATGCTCATGATATAATCCTAAATAATTATGACTTAGATACTTTCGTTGGTGGGCATCTGACTAGATTGGGAACTAGGGATGATGTGGTAACACAGCAAGAATTTGTCTCTGATCTGGAAAAAGCTGCCGCTAAAGCCAATAATGAAGTTCAATTTAGTGATATTGCCACACAAGTAGGTAAAACGAATGATGCTTGGCTACTTTATTCTAAGTATATTGATGCTGTAAACGAAAATTGTGTACAAAACATGTTACCAAAATGGGGGAGTAAACTTGGAGGTGCTGAATCATTTATGCCTACTCATTGCTTCGCCATGACCCAGGCTGGAAGAGTTGATCCAAGTGTAACTGCAATACTTCAGAATAGTACAATGACCGCTGCTGCCCCAAATTAGAAATACAGTAATTTTCATACAGTTTTAACATTCTTTGTAAGAGAACGTAACTAATGAAAATGCATGTTCCAATGACAATAACAATGTGGATTTAGTGATTTCATTATATTGGTAGTAGTGAAGCTAAGAATTGGATGAAAGCATTGCAATAGATAATTGCAGTACATTATACCCAAATTAGACACTTTATTCACAGCTCTATCTCTAGTATCATGTAACTATACCCGTTTTATGGTTTAGCAAGATCGGGGTGGAAATCAATTTCAGTTCAATGTCTTAATATTCAGATCTTAGCCT
Source organism: Nitrososphaerales archaeon (assembly GCA_029237515.1). GTDB lineage: Archaea > Thermoproteota > Nitrososphaeria > Nitrososphaerales > Nitrososphaeraceae > TH5896. The sequence continues at coordinate 1,938 of JARBAV010000005.1, read as the reverse complement.
CCTCCTGCACCCATTCCTCCTCCAGTTGATTCTACTTCCAATTCTTGTAATTCCTTATCTTCTTTAGATTTCACTTTGGTTATTGGCTTTAAAACTTCCTTTTGGATTTCTTTCTTCTTTTCTTCCATTTGTATAGCTTTGATAGAATAACATATTTCTTAAAGATTATATTGATACTTGTCCTACTTTATAAACAAGCGTTGATAATTAGTACTTTCCTTTTATTTAATTTTATTTGGACTAAAAATCTACACTTTATAACCTAATAATAATGATGATAAGTAGGCATATATTCCATTACAAGAATATACAGTATTGTTCCCCCCGCTACGGTGAAGGAGAGTACTTCTGCTGCCGAAAGGTAAAGTACTTCAACTGATGCCGTAGCGGCCGTCTTGTAATGCTTTTTCTTGACTCCTATTTTCTTATTATTTATTATTTGCCAAGTCAAATTTTTTGCGACTTTAAATCAGTTTTTGAATAAATGATGAGCAAAAGCAAGCAGCGATTCACATCTCAAGGTAGAGTTGTTAATTGCAATAATACAAATGACAGATAGACGAACGATCGAGTTATGGATTTCATATTAAGGTCCAAATTTTGTCAAAGATCATGGATCAACTATCATAATATGAAGAATATTATGATATCATTTAGGTTTGTTTTCCAAGGGTTTAATTGCATATACGAAATGATAGGACGGCCAGGGATTGGAAGAATGAACGAAAGGGGCCGTCCCATCTGTCATGAATTTGTTTCTGTTAGCTCAAGTATAGACTATAGACTAGCATAAAAGGTATTCCGGAACTTGGTTATCTGTGAAAACGAGGAAAAATAGCAGTAATCTTGTTTTTATTCAGAAGTATTATCAGTATCATTGAATTCTTCATCTTCGTCTTCGTCTTCAAATTCATCATCAATATCTATATCATCTTCTTCCTCAAAGACATCATTTTTTGGCTCTTTTTCCATTCACAATTAGAATTGACTTGGCTTAATTACATATAAAAGTTAAAAAATCACAGAAAACTAAAATATTGTAATCGCTAAACTCATAATTTAGGGAACTAAGTAATTAGTTCATAAAAATTTGAGATTATTTCCACATGCTATCAGAAACCCTTGGTCTTAGTCTATTAATTTCTAGTTCAGCGTGCTTTCTAAAATCCTCAATCTTTTTATCATCATGACCCTTTTCCATTTTCAATCGTTCTTCTAATAACTTTTCTAAAATATGAATAGCTTCGAATGAGTCTTCCGGATCGATATGATAAGCTCTCTCAAAAGCAGAAAGAATTGGTTCAAGCTGAAAGAATAATGCATCTCTAACTTTGTCATGTTCAATAGGTCTAGTCATTATAGTTTCACAACTTATACTTAAATAAAAACAATTTCTAAATTGGAGCAAATTTGATTTATTTCTTAAAGCGTATTATTTGTGATCAGTTTCTAAGAGTCATTAATCCAAATATGTAGTTATATTTGCCACACATAAATCTGCCAGTAGACTCCAACCACAACCTAATGGTTGTTCTTTACTTTAAATCACGTTCTCAGTTTTCGTATGAACAATTTTAAGAATGAGAACTATTACCAGAACTTTGAGTTAACTTGAATGGATACTAATACTAGTGAAATACATTAGTGAATACACAACAACTAATAATCATGATATTATAGACATTAAAGTACCAAACTGCGTTTACATATTGCCTGTTTGAATTTCTTGATATTTTTGATTATAGAATGAGTTGATTGCATGGGATAAGAATAAGAACATTAGAATCCCTTGCTAATCGCTTAACTTTATTAGAATTAGTATCCTAAGTTTTGAGTATATGAAAATTGGAATATTAGGATCTGGAGATGTAGGACGTAGACTTGCAGACGGCTTACTAGATCTAGGACATCAAGTAACACTTGGAACTCGTGATACAT
>JARBAV010000478.1 GCA_029237515.1 Nitrososphaerales archaeon | reverse complement strand
GAAACGAGTTAATATATTCCTTGATGTTAAACAATGGCTTTTAGCCAAATTTAGCGAATATATAACCATTAGCCAATTTTATATCGGATTATTTATGTATAGAACCATGAATTAGAACCTGACATATTTATTTAGCAAATGATGATCCAGGTGATTCCTGTAGTATACGGGATAGGAGAGATCCAGGTGATTCCGATAAGGTCTAAGTAACAAGAAAGTGTACTTAATGGTTACCCATTTTATATGGTTTCATTCTATTGTTGTACCAATACGCTTTTTAATAAATAAGTGGAGAATAGCCAGTGTATCTCATGTCTTCGTCATATCGTGGTAGTGATTGGAGGTGATTTACATTAGATTACTCCTCTAATAATTTCTCTTCGGAGGGAACTGTAATAGACCTGAGATACTTTAACATTGAATCAATCCTCTCTACTCTTGATATTAAATATTCTATTTATGGCAAAAACGATCCTAATGACATATCAGTCACTAATGTAGCACCTGTCGATAAAGCTACGAATAATGACATGACGTATTGTTCATCTGTGGTTTTGCCAGAGATGATGACTATAATTTCAAGGTCTAATGCGAAAGTGATTCTTTGTAGGGACTCACTGCTTAAACCCCTACTCCAAGGAGGGGGAACTACAATAGGAAGATCGTTAAAGCGTAAAATTGCAGCACGAAAGCAGTGTTTGATATTTGTAGAAAATCCTAGATTAGCAGTCATGAAACTTCTAAATAAAATACATTACACTCCCTCTACAGACAAAAAAAGTAGAAACCTTCAGAATGAGAGCGCCACATTAGAATCTTCTCCAGTTGTAATTATATCCAAGTTAGCCAGAATAGGAAAGAACTGCTCGATTGGCAACTTTACCAAAATAGGGGATAAATGTACAATAGGGGATAATACAGTTGTTGGCGATTGTGTAATTATAGAACAGAATACTAGAATTGGCAAGAATTGCATCATACAGCCTGGAACAGTTATTGGAGCTGATGGTTTTGCTTATGAGAGGTTAGAGGATACTTTAGAGCTACAAAGATTCCCACATATTGGAGGAGTAGTTATAGGCAACAATGTAGATATTTGTTCTAATTGTTCTATAGCAAGGGGTTCACTCTCTGATACAGTAATCGGAGAAGGAACTAAACTTGACGCTCTAGTACATGTTGCTCACAATGTGGAAATAGGAAGACATTGTGCCTTGACGGCTGGTACTATCATAGGAGGAAGTACTAGGATTGGAGATATGTGCTGGACTGGTTTGAATTCAACTATAAAACATAAAGTAAAGATTGGAAATAAGGTAATTATTGGTAGTGGTGCATCTGTAATTAATGATATCAATGATGAAGATATAGTTGCAGGAGTTCCTGCAAAATCAATAAAGCATAAAGTTAGATCTAATCAGCTATTTCTTATGGCGGGACAAGGACAGAGAGGTACCAAAGACGTTCAGGACAAGTACGCGCGGACAGGTAAGCCCGTAAGTATGACGGGTTAGTAACAAACATACGCACATCTTCAAATTCTAACCAACAAGCAGATCAGAAAAATAATTTTTGAGAATTGAAGGTGGAGACCATCAATTAAGCTGTAAAATTGAATTTTACGGATCCTCGTTCAGAATTTTACAAGATCCCTAATTTCTACTTGTAGTTAACCTCTTGTCTATTTGAATGCCTTAGAAAAAGTGACATTTAGGATAGTTATTTAACCTAGGTTTAATGGCATTCCTAGTCCAGCCAATGTACCGGTAAGGGTTGTCAAGAATCCCGTCAGCAACATTAATCCCACTATGATCAGAAGAGCAGCACTGGTACGATTTACCCAAGGTAACCATTTGCGAATCTGCTTAAATGCCGTTATGAATTTTTCCACAGCCATTGTGGAGATAATAAAAGGTACTGCCAATCCAGCAGAATATACGGCCAAAAGCGTAACTCCAGTTGTCACTGAAGTACTAGATGCGGCAATGGCAAGAATACTCGCAAGAATGGGACCGATACATGGAGTCCAGCCAGCACCAAAACCCATCCCAATAACCAACGAACCAACATGACCAGCGATTGGTCTTTTTGAAAAATGAAACTTCCATTCGCGCTCGCTGCCTGGTATGCGCAAAACTCCGAGAAGATGGAGTCCAAATCCTACAAGTAGGATACCACCTATAATTTCAATCCATCTGCTGTAATCAAAGAAAAGCGAGCCAATAGCAGTAATGGACGCGCCGAGGGCTACAAAGACAATGGAGAAGCCTGCTATGAATAAAAGACCCCTAACAAGGGCAGTATGTCTCGTGCTAAATTTGGAGTAGGAAGAAGAAGATATTGATGGAGATGATGATTGTTCGGATGCCTCCGCCAACCCCGTTGAGTCTGAAGATAGTGATGAAGATGATGACTGCCTTGACTCAGATGAGTAGATGCTAGCCCGGCCAGCCGACTTCTGATCATTTTCAACAGAGCCACTTTTTATTCCATTCT
>JARBAV010000477.1 GCA_029237515.1 Nitrososphaerales archaeon | reverse complement strand
TGACTTCAGCCTCGGAACTGCAGGGGATGACCTCAGTCTCGAGGATCTTCAGTCTTACCAGGTTCGATTCAGCTGTTATGAAATCTGCCTTGTTCGCGGCGACTAACATTGGTTTTGCCAATTTCCTTAGTGCTTGACAGAACGATAGCAGATCAGAGGGGGACCAGGAAGATAACTTCTTATCCCCAAGTCCTGTTTGATTCAACGAAGCAACTATCTGACTTTCCTTCACCGACAATCCTGAAAGTTGTCTCGATAATACCTTTGAAATCTTATCTGGGGTGCCATGCAAATCTCTCGATGCTTTTTCTATGTTTTTTTTCAGAGTTGTAGCCAACCACAGGTCGAATTCTTCTAATACGAATTCTATATCTTTCATTGGATCGCCTGTTCCTGGACCCACTGCATGTCCTTCTAAATCTGTGCTTCCAGCTACGTCTACGACATGCACCAGGGCATCAGCCTCTCTTGCAGTATCTAGAAATTGATTACCCAAACCCCTGCCATTGTGAGCACCTGGTACAAGCCCTGCAATATCTAGTATTTTGATTGGAATAAATCTGCTGCCGTCGATACACATCGAATGTAACGGATTATCCCGAACTTGGAATTCTCTGCATACGCATTTTGTTCTTACATATCCTATGCCAATATTCGGCTCTATCGTTGTAAATGGAAAATTAGCAGTCTGAACTCCTTGGCTCGTAGCAGCATTAAAGAAGGTTGATTTGCCAACATTTGACTTACCAATAATGCCTATTAGCAACTATGCCCAGTTGTTATGACATTATTATATATAGACATACTTCACATTATAGAGAAATCAAATAGCCTATGCGTTAAATCATTTTCCGTGATTCAGGCAGTAACCTTAAATATCTACTCAGAATTTATCAAGCGTTTTAGGAGAGAACCTGATTTGGCTGGAATTGTCGCTGTGTCTGACGCTGAAACTAAAAGAGCAAAAAATGTTGTCTACATTCTGGCCCATTGTATGCGAATGCTCCAGCACAGAGGCAAGGCCTATTGGAAAATAATGGTGGAAAATAATTTCGCCGAAGGTGACGGCCCTTTGCCGTACGAGGAAAAGATTTTCAGAATTGTAAACGAGCATAAACTCACCGGACATGATGGGATTGGATTTCTATCTAAGCGTCGGCCGGAGTCAAGTGGCTTCAGACACAGTCAAATCGCCCTGGACGGATTCTTAGTAGATACCGAAAAACTATACCTGCATCCTATGATAGGTGGAGCAAGGGACAGCGATCCACTGTATCAAATCTATTGCATTTTCAAGATACTTCTGACCAGAAATCGTGATCCGCCCAAAGCTACCGACTTCTTAGATCGACACTTGAGAGGAAATATGCTCGTACGAATAGGCGGCGACATCTATGCGTATCGAAATAGCACGGGGTTCAAGCCTTTAGTACTGGGAAGCAACAAGAAAGGGACATTACATATCATTGCATCTGAAAATTCTTTACGGATTTCGTTAATAGATCTCACATTCAGAGATGTGGCTCCGGGGGAACTGCTAAAATTAGATAGAAAATCTGGTCCTATCACGTTGACAAAACAACTATCACCTAATATGGTGGTAGACCCTTTCGAATTTATCAGGGAATCGAATGCGGCATCTATCGTAAACGGCAAAAGTATCTATGAAATAAGGAAAAATATCGGAAGGGAACAGTCGAAGTTTCTTTCAGGCAGATTTCAAATTGAATCTGCATTTGCTGAGCCCGATTATACGAGACCTATGGGGTTAGGTTTTAGCTTGGAATACCAAAAAAATCATAAGATGTTTGAAATTGGCGAAGGTGTCATAAAGGATCGATATGATGATTCCGATCATATGATTGACTTTTCAGAGGAAGTAAGCAAGTACAAACTATTAACAACAGGAAAGTCTTTGAAATTTGTTGTGGAGAATTTGGTCTCAGATAAAAGCATTGGAACAATCCAGGGTACTATTCAAACTGGTGCTACGGTTAAGGAAACAATCCATTACCTGAAGAAAGCGGGGGCTAAGCAGATTATTGTAGTTGTTAGCTATCCACCAACAATAGATGGTAGACAGGTAGGACTCTACACGCAGCATCGAGATTTTGTCGCCAACAAGTATGTCGGAAAAGTATCATCTATCGATGAAATCAATGGTCTAATAAGCCACGAAATAGGTGCAGATAGGGTCTATTATAATTCTCCTACCTTATTGGCTAGAGCGGTAGGGATAGCCGAAGTCAACTTATGGTTTCCTGAATGGATAAGGTTCTTGGAGTATCAGTGATTGGTCTGGATATCAAGACAGACATCGAAAGGCTGAGAATATCATCCGCGCCAACAGATCGTGTGGTCCTCTTCGAAGACGATTCATTTTCGGTCAACAGCGTATCCATTGAAAGAGTTGAACTCAGACAATATCTTGAAGGATCAGATAAGGAGAGAGGTTATTGCTCTCTAATAACCGCTTACCTCAAATCAAGTGAAGGTGAGATAGAGCTCAAGTTCGATGAAGGTTTTAAAGGAAGAGATCCGCTGCCTGAAATTTCCGTAATTTTGATGAGATATGTAGGTCTAGAGTCATTAATAAACAGACTTCTCATTGCCTTTAATGAAACTTAGAAAACTAAAACTAGCCTCATTTCGAATCCAATTGCAACATCATAATGGTTGTCCAGCAGCCCAGAAAGATCAATTGGATTCGTTATTTAAAATCCTCCCGAACGGATTTTGCATAGTTACTAATATCTCTAACATTGTCTACTATTCCTGCAATATCGGGAGACCCATCCGTAGTTCCAATGCGATGCACGAGCTGCTTTATTTCCAATATCATGGAACTAATTTCCGAAATCAAATTTTTAGATGCACTAACTAATTCCTTAGTACCTCCCTCGCTGTTAATTGAATCTAATGCAAGTCTGCACCCTCTTACAGTGCTCGAGATTTCATCCATTAAACCTGAATTCTGAGAATCGCTGCGTATGCTATCAATCTTCGTAGAAATCCTTTCAATCGACTCCAATGTTAGCCTAAAATTTTCAATGTTTTTGACCATCGAAGGATCCTTGAAGGACTCGACAATCTCTTTAACCGTAGCTGTGATATCTTTAACTCTATTCAAAGATTCATGTACTTCGGGATTTTTGAGGTCTCGAATTATCTGTATCGCATTCGAAGAAGTTTCACGAATGTCATTTAGCTTCCCGCCCATAATTGTAATACATTCACTTACTTAATAAAACTAAACTAATACAGACTATTTATGATGAAATGGGAAGTAAGATGAAATCCAGTATTCTATTTATCTATTGTGATATTCATATCGTCTAATTTTGCAAAAGATCCAACCGCTTGGCCCCTTTAATGCACCGATTGATAAGGTAATGT
>JARBAV010000476.1 GCA_029237515.1 Nitrososphaerales archaeon | reverse complement strand
GACAATCTCTCGTTCATCTGTCTAAGAAAATCCATCTCAATATACGTGATTACTCTATCCGATCCAGCGCGCTTGACTGAGATCAGCGACTCTATTAACTCGTCAAATCCGTCACGCATTTGTACTCCCATTTTCTCCCCACAAAGAAGCATCAAATATTCTCCCGAAACCACTTGAACTACCAATGGCACATCAATCATTTTTTTGATCTCATACACCAAATCTAGATACCATAAAGTCGGTTTAATCATCACCATATTTGCACCTTCACTGATATCCTGCCCAATTTCTCGAATGGCTTCTCTCCTATTGGAATATGCCACCTGATAAGCTGATTTGTCAAGAGCCAGATCGCGAGACCTATTCCTAGCGAAGGCAACTGATCTAAACGGACCGTACAACGAGGACGCATGTTTTGCTGAGTAGGACATTATTTTCACGGCTCCAAACCCACCAGAATCAAGAGACTTCCTAATCGAATATACCTGCCCATCCATCATTGAAGACGGCGCGACGCAATCGGCACCACTTTCTGCATGACTATTTGCTATCTTGTTGAGTAGGGAAAGCGATTTAAGATTATCAACGTTATCATAATTTTCGTCCCATATCCCACAGTGTCCTGAGAAATTATACTGACATACACAGACATCAGTAATTACATTAACAGCAGAACCAATCTCTCGTTTAATCTCTTTTGTTGCTACCTGAACTGCGCCAAATTTGTCCGCCGCGGAAGTTCCGTTTTGATCTCTTTTAAAAGGCAGTCCAAATAAAAGGACATCCGTGATTCCATATCTAATAAGTTCATTCACAAGTAAACTGATCTCGCCATCCGAAGATGCCAGGATCTGACCACGTTTCCGAATATCAAAAATAAGATGTTTCAGTCTCCTCGGATATACTAGAATAGGTATGATTAGGTCTGAGACCGTTAAGGACACTTAGCTACAGAATTTCAGCTTCCCGCTATAATATCATATCATAATCTTGAGGTCTGAGCTGTGCGAAAGTCACGTTTATAGGGTCGAGAAAAAAAATTGCAGGGCAATATTTGGAGCCGCTAATGCGAATGAGTTTAATTCGAAAACCTATCATTTCTACATGCAAAATGTTAAATAGCCAATACCTCATTGCCCTTCGAAGGGATCATGTTGAGAATAACAATAGGAATCCCATCCTATAATGAAGGAGCTAGAATCTTATCGTTAATCAGAACAGTATTTGAAAGTGTGCTCATTGATGAAGTTCAGATTAGTGAGGTAATTATTTGCGACCATTCTTCCGACGCGACACCTAAGATATTAGGATCATTTGTGTCTCAACACCCTTACCTACCGATTCATTTGAGCCATCATGACGAAAGAGGAGGTGCTGCTTCGGCTTGGAATGAAATTTTTTCTTTGGCTACAGGTGATATCATTGTGCTATTCGACGCCGATGTTTTGCCTCATAAAGAGTGTGTAAGTGAACTTGTGTCATGTATGGAGAGCAATAGAGTTGGATTATGCGCGTCTAATCCTATTTGCCTCAAATCAGGTTCGTCAACTGCTAGAGCTGCTTCATTCATCTCAAGTTGGTTAGAAGTTATCAGAAGTCGTGGAATATCCCAATACACCGTTATGGGAAGATCGCTTTCTGTACGCACTGACTTGGCAAAGAGGATCATCATTCCTAAAGAAACGATAGCAATCGACCTGTATCTGCAGTGTAGAATTCTAGAAATGGGGTATCACATACTTTATAGAGAAAAAGCTAGGGTATACTTCATACCCCCATCTAATATGAGGGACTTCACGTCCCAGGTCTTGAGGTCGAGGAATGGCCATAGACAAATTTCCACTCAGGTAAGAAGGCTCGGAATCAATGCTTCGCTCTGGCCAGTTTTGATTGCGTCTGTAAAGACTGCTTGTGACGATCCTATTGGTGCAATTTTCATGCTTATTTGTTCATGTCTTCTTCCTTTCTATGGTTGGAGACTTCCTGGGACTAATTCGTACAAATGGACGATTGCTACCTCAACAAAAGCCCAAACTCGATGATTAAATAGACGTGTTCCTTTTCTCAGAATTATTATCCCCGACTTAAGGTTCTAAAACGAAGTAACAAAATTTCGTAGCATATAAATACTTTCCATAATAAAAATCCTCTGGGTTGGAGCACCAGCGAGATAGTGATCAGAGCTACCTATGTATTCCACATCATGCGAATCTTGATATGGCTCTTGAAAAGTGGAAGAGTTCCCAGGGACCCAAGAGGATGTACTTTGTGACTGCAACGTTTACTGAAGAAACTAGGCTATATTTTCCCGGCAGAGCTAACCACTATATCTTAATCTCGAATCTAGGTCAGCAAGACAAGGCGAACACAACAGAAATAATTTCCAGCCATGAGCGACATGTCTTTGAGTTCAAGATAACTACTACTCTCTTCGAAAGACTATGCGAGCGACTTAACTATGTTTCCATTTATTTCATGAGATACTCGTATGGACAGAATGAATTGATCGACTTGGCCACTTCGCTGGCTAAGAGAGACAGAGTAACAAAGGCCACACTCGCAGAAATGACAGTGTTCTGTTCAATGAAACCCAAGTTTAGTTTTCCCTATTCAAGGAATCTGTTAATTCTTGAAGTAGATGGTGGTCGGACTCATCAGAGTGATCAGCGATACTGTGAAAGGACTAGAAGGGATGCTATACGAAAGGGTATGTCCTTATCTAACTTGTTTAGTTTTTCTATTCTAGAGGAATTCAAGTAATCTGAGCAGAAATATTAAATATATCCTTTCGAGTTCCAGATACCTGATCGACATTGAGTAAGCCAATGGAATTAGGTAGCCTAAAGGTGGGATCCTATATAATAATCGACAATGAGCCCTGCAGGATAGTATCATATGACCATAGCAAGCCAGGCAAGCACGGGTCCGCTAAGGCTCGAATCTCGGCGATTGGCGTTTTTGATGGTTCTAAACATAGTATGGTTTCGCCAGTCTCTGCTAACGTTGATGTGCCACTTATCGACAAGCGAAGTGGTCAGATCATATCAATTTCTGGCCAGTCGCTTCAAATTATGGATCTTGAGACCTTTGAAGTATTCGAGACTGATGCTGATGTTGATGAAATGAAAGATAAGATCAGACAAGGCGGTGAAGTCGAATACTGGAAAGTACTAGAACGAATTAAGGTAGTGAGGGCGAAAGGCTAGAAGGGGAAGAGGGATCCTTGAAGCCGCTTCGACTATCTCCTAATCTAACAGGGAGGTCGCAAATTGTAATTATCTATGATTCATCCCTCGAATCCAAAACAGGCCCGCTTAAAGGGCGATTTCCCCAGTATAGGGATTAGTCTTGGTAGGTCCCAAAATTGACAATTCGAAAGGAATCTAATTCAAATACACTAAAAACCTTATTTCTTCTCTAAAAAATTAATGTGAGGTGGATCTACTGTATGGTGTCGCTCCACTTAAGATGACTTTTCAAATCGCAGCTTCACCTCTAGACTTTGATCCTATGTCTACGGCGTCATCCAGGTCGTAGACGAATATCTTTCCTTCTCCCTTAAGTCCAGTACTAGAATTCTCGAGTATCGTATTAAGTATGCTGTCGACGGCAGAGTCTTGAGCTACGACTACTAGCGTCGCATTGAGATTGAATTCAGGAGTATAGGTCGATGTCCCTCTTCCAGAATGCAGGATTGGACGCGGGTTCTGACCTCTGCCTTTGGACTCGTAATACGTTAGACCTCCCAATCCCATATCCTTTAGCGCCGAGAGCACAAGTTCCAAACGAGCATGTGGCATAACTGCCTCTATCTTTTTCATAGAAGGGGGTCAAATAGCTAACAATGAGCTTTTATTAAAGTATTATGAGATTAGATTGTAGAAGGAATTTAGAAATGACAACCAAATTGAGATCATCCGGGGATGTATGGTGCCAATCGCAATAGGAGAACGTCGACTGCAAATTTGCTTTTTAAAAGAAATAAGTGCGAAGAATGTGGGAGAACCTTCAGAAGAATTGAAGAGTTAATGCAGCACCAACAGGTTGCGCATGGAGAAGACAAATCTTATAGGTGTAATTCCTGTGGGCTCGAATATCTTGGGATGGAACAAATGCGAGCTCACATCATGAAATTTCATAGCTATAAAAATAAGCGAGTCTAGCGGTTAGAGTATGAGTTCGAAGATGGAAAAACTGAAGTGTTTTCCACAGAAGATCAATATGTAATCATTTTTTGGTAAAGTAACAAACAATAAAATATTCGACAGGTAAAAATCGGTTAATGTCTAAAACCTGCATGAAATGTGGGAAAGATTTTGATGATTCCTCTAATCTGGATCAGATGTCTCAGAAGTATCCTTCGTGTCCAACTTGTTGGGCAGAATGGAACACTTATTCCGTGATGGTGATCAACGAACTGAGGCTGGATATGTCCCTTCCAGAACATAGAAAAGCGTTACGCAAACATGAAAGAATGTTTTTTGGATTGGAGAAACCAGAGGAACTGCAAAAGAATCCTGACAAAAGGGAACAAGACAATTCATAGCAGCGCTAGTGCTGAACGTACTTCCTGAGGCAGAGAGACCATTATCTGTCTACCTCGATGTTGATTGAATAACGCCTCGAAAAGACAATCTCGAAGGATCATCCTTTGATTTTCTTCTGACGATTGATAGGCTTCAAAAAGAATCGTAAAGTAATCCCTCTCACATAAAGTCGGATCCTTTTCGTATATATTTATAAAAGCAGCAAAGATAGTCATAATTTTATTGCGCTCCAAACTTGATACTATCCCGAGCCAAGTTCGAATTACCTTTCTCAAGGAATCCTTTTCTGCTAAGGAAAGGCCACTTAATATGGAGTCAATGAATTCTTCCTGTGCTTTTAAATCCTTGCCACAAAGGTCCTGCAGTCGGCTTCTTATCATCGACTCACGTAAGAATTCAGGAAGCTTAGACAAAATCAGGACAATATTCTCGGTAGGGTATTGTTGCAAATCATCATGCATATCTTAGTAATTTTGAAATGTCGCTTATTAATGTAAGATGATCATTTTGATCATCGCAATAATGCCATTTGCTTAAAATATCTGATCCTATCTATGAGATGGGATGCCGTGTACGGTGATTGTAGGTGGGTTTTTTGGTGATGAAGGAAAGGGGAAAATTGTCGCATATTTGGCTAGGAAAGATAAAGCCGATATGGCGGTTCGCGGCGGAGTAGGGCCCAATGCAGGGCATACAGTAATGTTCCATGGAAAAGAACATAAGACCAGAATGTTACCAAGTGCGCTAGTAAGCAATCAAACCAGACTTATGATTGGCCCAGGAGTTCTTATTAACATAAACGTCCTCCTTGAAGAAATCAAAAATTTCGATACAAGAGATAGAACATTTGTTGATCCTCAGTGTTGCATAATAGCTAACACTCACATTGAAATGGATAGCTCCGATCCAAATTTAAATAGGATAGGAACAACTGGAACTGGAACAGGACCTGCAAATGCCGACCGAGCATTGCGAAAAGCATTTCTTGCAAGAGATTCGTTTGAATTGTCAGAGTATTTACAGGACATACCAAGTATAGTAAATAGGGCAATTGACGAGGATAAGACCGTACTAGTTGAAGGTACGCAAGGCACATTCCTCTCTCTTTACCATGGGACCTATCCCTTCGTGACCTCAAAGGATGTAACGGCATCTGCTATTTGTTCTGATGTCGGAATTGGACCAAAAAAAGTTAGCGAGGTATTGATAGTGTTCAAGGCATACGTTACAAGAGTAGGATCAGGTCCACTAGAGGGGGAATTAGAATTAGAAGAAACTACTTCAAAAGGATGGACTGAATATGGTAGTGTCACAGGACGATTGAGAAGAGCCGCACCCTTCAATTATGATTTAGCAAAGCGTTCGATAATGCTGAACAGCGCCACACAGATAGCATTAACAAAACTCGATATTGTTTTCCCTTCCGACGCAGGGAAAAGGCAGTTCGATAATCTGACCAGTGATGCCAAAGGGTTTGTCAATAGTATCGAAAAAGAAGTAG
>JARBAV010000475.1 GCA_029237515.1 Nitrososphaerales archaeon | reverse complement strand
CGAATAATGTTCAAGTTGAAAACGAACCTACCACAATAGAATTCAATCCTGCTAACAATGATATCTACGTAGCCAATCGAGGTTCACGATCTGTATCTGTAATTGATGGATCTAATAGCACGTTACTAGATACAGTCGTAGTTGGTACCGAACCTGTTGCTATGCTATTCAATCCATCCAATACTGATGTGTACGTAGGTAATGTTGTATCTAATTCTGTATCTATTTTAGACAGTGAGAATAATACGTTGGCTTCTACCACAGATGTTAACAGTCTACCTCTCGCCTTAGAGTATAATCCATTTAATAAGGCTGTTTACGTAGCTGGCACACTTACAGGTACAGACGGACTTGTGTCAGTAATAAAGTAATTCTTATGTTGGGGATTTATTTTTAAATATTGACTGTAGGCATCTCTATATCCCAGACTATTTATCCTAATCAATTGGGACAAACAGTAGATCTGGGTCAAAAATAAGAACATTCCGTCTCTTTCAATATTTTGAATGAACCTAAAATTTACGTCAGTAATGGTTCACACACGCTTGGGCCCATACCGATATTAGTGCTTAATTAGGGTTCTCACGTAATAAGTTGAGAAGTGAGGTAAGAGCTCAAATGATAAAACCAATCAAGAAGGACCGGGGGGGTGCCCCAATGGTAAGTGTTACTAGCACAAAAATAACCGTGCTTCTATAAAGCTTTTCTTGGACTAGGCAACTAGGTTTCCTTCTAATGGATATCCTGCTTCCTCCCAATCTTGTATTCCACCTGCATAACGCCTTACATTCTTGTAGCCGTTATGTACCAAAATCTGATATCCTATTATACTTGCGGGGCATAATGGATTAGAACAATGTATAATAATTTCATCGTCAGGATTAAGCATTTTTTCATGCATTGCCTTCTTCAAGGTTTGCATATTACTAATATTAATAGAGCCAGGTATTCTTTTAGCCTCGAATGCCCAGTCTCCTAAAGCATTTACTAGTTTGAACTTATCTCCACGATTCAATTTTTCCCTTAATTCCTCCCTTCTAATAAAATTCATAGATAGCTCCGAATCGTTCAATCCATTTGCTAAATTCGATCAGTACATAGATAGTATTTAATATTTCTTGCTGGGAGAAAGTCTGTAATTTCTTGAAATTATTGACGCTTCGTCTCATATTTCTAGGGAAGTCAGTATGCCATAAACTCATGCTATGTTTTCTTTCATACTTGATCCACTCTCTTTTCCTTTGTTTGTTGGTATCAATTGAAGCTAGCTTGTACTCCTTCAAGATCTTATGAAATCTATTATGAGGAATCTTAATACCATGTCAGTTTAGAAGAATGCTTTTCAGTGTCAATCCATCGCAAAGATACTGTCGGAAGATTGATAGTACTGCGGATATAGTAGATTAGTCATTGGCCTTTTTCAAATATAGACTAAGATCCGGGTTCAGACTCACAGTCACAAATCATCCACAGGTTTTAGCGGCCGCCTGGAAATACACATCGATGTCTAGAAACCAAGCGAGCTACTAAGTTTATGGAAAGACCACAGGAAGAGGTCTACCATTGCTATTCGGTTTATGACTCTTATAGTCCTTGTGTCCACACTGGAAACCAGTCGCACATTCTAGATTAATAATGCTAACAGACTCATTAGGAGAAGCAATCTTCAACTTGGTAAAGTTGTCGTCCTGTACTTTGGGGGTTACGACCCTTCGGGTAACAAGATGGTCAAGAAACTCAAGAAGATGCTAGGGCTCCTCCAGAAAATCAGCAGGCCATTAAAAATTCAAGAGACAAATCTCTAGTTGGCAATCCTCCTAGATACGATACTACAGTTAGCGGCTAACTGATTGTATTAAGGGCAATTTGGTCACGAGGAATTAAACAGAGCGTAATCCAGCACTATGAACCACTATAATAATGCATATTCATCTTCAAATTAGTCTTCCCAGAGCAAATAAGAATAGATCCCTCTACGTGGAAGGTTCGCTCTGTATGAATTTGGTATGCAGTCAATGTCAGAAATGAACATTTCAGTTATGGCTCCTTATTATTTCTTTTTCAACAAGACCTGTATTAATTGGTCAGACTCTATAAAATAAGAACTGCCCATTCTTTCTTTTTCCTTCTACAATATCGAGTTGATTACAGACTATCTTGAGCCATCTGTGCGTGGGTCTCTGCGCCTGCAGTATCACCAGCTTGCAGTGCTTTTATCGCTTCATCCAGATGCATTTTAGCTTCACCTTGTTGTAGAGCCTTGTCTGCTTCCGTCATGTGCATCTCTGCGCCCGCAGTATCACCAGCTTTCAGTGCTTTCATTGCCTCATCTATGTGCATTTTAGCTCCTTGATCAACACCACCAGAAGACGGTGATGCAAAACCAAAAGTAGGCATAGTTATCAGTCCGACAACTGCAAACAATACTACAAAAACAACCCTCGTAATACGATTGACTTTACTTCTTTCTATCATTACAGTATAGAGCATCTTAT
>JARBAV010000474.1 GCA_029237515.1 Nitrososphaerales archaeon | reverse complement strand
GCAAGTATCAAAAAAAAATTCTGACTTCCACTATAATTTGATGCAAGTCATTCGCAAAACAATTATTCGGCTACTGTTTGTATAGTATTTAGAAAAATATTTGATTAATTGTCTCGCAACTAGTTGTGTTATTCTCGCCATTAGCATGGTGCTTGCTGTTGGCATGCTAATTATGCAAGGGGGGAACATCTTGGCCAAACAGCAACCGACTTCATTCGAATCTGAAGATCTGGAAGAAATCCGAGAAAATGTAATGGAGGTCAGGCTAGCCTTACAAAAAGGGGATCTGATAGAAGCATTACAGCACCTAAATAACGTGGATGAAGACCTGCTCCTTTTAGAAACAGGGATTAATCCTTCCAGTTCTGCCTCAGTCTCAGGTAATTCCAATGATAACAATTCCACTTCAGACTCTCAAATTCCAATACCTCCTGAGGAAAATACGGGTCTAGGAGGCAATTATGATCGCGGTGATATTAACGATAATAATAGTAGTATGAATAGTAGCAATAATTATAATTTAGGCATAACCGGACGGAACAATACTCTTTCAGATGATACAATTTTTTCTACTCCGAAAAATACTTTAAATAACGGCAGCAGTGAATCATCAGCAGGATCTACTTCTTCCGATAACTCTATACGAAAATTGAATGTTACATTTAATTCAATAATCGTTAATGACAACCACGATATTTTGTTTCCAGCAGAATGGCAATTAGATGCTTATGTGAATAACAAAAGAATTCCTTTATCAGGGAGTGCCGAGCTAGATCGTGTGGAAAGAGGACAAGAAATTAATTTCCATGGCAAATCTTTAGCCATAGATGTTCCAAATAATAGTACTTTGAGAATCTTAACCGTTGGCGCCGAGCTGGATGAAGGGGCTATTGACGGTAAGTACAAAAATAACGGGTCTGTTGTGGAGCTGAGAGGAGTCGAAACTGATGACGGAGTGCTACCTGATATTTCAGGAATCCTAGATTCTGAGGCTCCCTTGCCTGAATACAAAGATAAGGCTGAAGATTCTATCCAATTCTTGACAACTTATGATAGAAATGACGCAATTGGCATGATTGCAAAAGAATACGATGCAAGAAGTAATTTTGGAATAGGCGATCACATTGAGTGTTCAGAGTCCACTGGTGAGGTAGGAGATATTTTTGATACAGTAGACACCAATTGTGATTATAGATTATCTTACACAATTAAAGAGATGTAGACAAGGGTTGAATGTAGTTACTATCTGCATGTTAGCATAAAATCAAGACATGCCACTTGAATCAAAGCGCTTTCTCATGGTTATTTTTTTACTAGTACTAGGGTTAGCCAGTTCGTTGGCCTTTACGCCTTTTCTTGGTTTACAAGCAGAACCGGAGCCTGATGAGAATGGTGTAATGATAAGCAACTATCACGGAGTACAGAGAAAAGTGTACAATCCTCTCATAGCTGCAAATGGCGGCCTTTTATATTATAGAGACCTCGAAAACTTCGTAAACACAGAAAAATCAAAACAGTATTTTCTCAACACTGCTGATTGGGTTGTGGAAAACTCGATCAATAAAAGTAACGAGTTAAGAAGTGGAGAAGAGTACGCTGTTTGGGAATATGATTTTCCTTGGAGATTTTATGGGTGGGTTGAGCCCCCATACTACTCCGCATTAGCTCAAGCAGAATCGATTTATGTTTTGGCACTGGCTTATGACCTTACAGGTGACGAAAGATACCTAACGACCGCAAATAAGGCAATGAAGGCTTTTTTTGTTGATTATGATGCTGGCGGCATAGCCACGGAAGAAACTCATGACGGTTCTTCAATGTTCTTGCAGATACTAGCCAAACCAGGATTCGTTAAGACATATGTCTTAAACGGTCATACCCAAGCTCTAATCTTCTTGTGGCGCTATTACGAATTGACCAATGATGCCAATGCGAAGAGTATCTTCGATAAAGGAGTAAACTATTTGAAAGATAACCTTTGGAAATATGATACGGGATCCTGGTCTTCCTACGACTTGTTGGATAATCTGGCAACAATAGAGTATCATAAGGCAGAGATATCTCAATTGAAGGAATTATATGATATCACGGGGGAAGATATTTTTAATGAATATGCAGACAGATTCGAGAAATACTTGAAACTTATGCCCCCTGATGCAGGATAACCGAGTAATGATTGGTTTCCTCATTTTACAAGTAATTGCGGATATTCGGGGTCAGTGACAATTTCCTATCTTTAGGTCAGTGATACCATGTAATGTACAAAGAAGTTCTGCGATAAATTATTATCCTATTTTCATATATTGATGTGTTGCTGGTGCTCACATGAAAACAACACAACCTTCACCAGATGCTTCAAAAGCATTTCATAGTAATGAGATGATGGGTAAGAAAATGAGAGAAGCACTAGCTTGG
>JARBAV010000473.1 GCA_029237515.1 Nitrososphaerales archaeon | reverse complement strand
GATGTTTTGCATGACATTGGTGCTATTAGCATGTATTCGTCTGATAGTCAAGCTATGGGTAGAGTCGGTGAGGTAACAACAAGGGCCTGGCAAACTGCAGACAAAATGAAAAAGATGTCAGGAAGACTAAAACAAGAAAAAGGTGATAATGATAATCTGCGTGTGAAGCGATATTTAGCAAAGCTTACTATTAATCCAGCAATTACACATGGAATTTCAGATTATGTAGGTTCACTTCAAAAAGGTAAATTGGCCGATATTGTGATTTGGACACCACAATTCTTTGGAATAAAACCCAAACTCATTATTAAAGGTGGATTTATTGCATATTCCCTAATGGGCGATCCTAACGCCTCCATTCCGACGCCAGAACCTGTTTATTATAGGCCAATGTTTGGAGCTATGGGAAAAGCTAACTACGCTACATCAGTAACATTTACTTCGAAGAATGCCATAAGAAACGGGCTTCGAAAGAAACTAGATCTAAAGAAAAAACTCTTACCGGTGAAAAACTGCCGAAATATATCCAAGAAGGAGATGGTATTTAATAATTTGATACCCAAAATAGAAATCGATCCAGAGACATATGTTGTGAAAGTTGATGGAAAAGTGGCTACTACGCAGGCAGCGCAAAAGTTATCACTTTCAAGACTCTACAATCTATTTTAGTTTTTAGTTTTACAAGTTATCATTTCTTTGAAAACAATAATGCTTATATATTTTGCAAATACACTTTGATTTGTGAATCCGGTCCACACGGAAAAAGAAATCGAATCAGCCGCAAGAAAAGCAACTGAAGTGTTGTATGGAGGCAATATTGAGGCCTTTAAAATTAGAACTCTTCTTCCATTTCCAAATGAACAGAATAGAGAAGCCTGGGACGCTCAGGTAACATTCTTGCTTGGAGGTTTACAATACACTGTAGATCTTTTGATTAACGAAAAAGACTGACAGATAACAAATGCAAGGCTAATAGATACGATGACTCCCCTCTAATTTAGTAGATGGTTCTACTCTAGATCCTACTGGATACAATCTAATGTGCTTTTCTGAGTCAGTTAAAACTAGAACTGACCATACTCCCCTACAGAAGAAAAAACTATTCTTGGACTAGAGTATGAAATCACAGACGCTACTTTTAGCAAAAAACAAGAGGATAGTAGGACTTGCTGTTCTTGCTATCGTAGTGGTACTTTTTTTAATCATCCCGGACTTGATTGAGCTTGATATTTCATTATCTCTCAAACTTACATCTCTGGGTCTTTTAGCAATCTATGTTTCACTTTCTTTTGAAATAATTCATAGGACTACTGTGGCGATGGTAGGAGCAGCCTTTGTCATAATTGTAGGTATTCTAACAGGGCTCTTCGAGGCATCTGAAAGTTTTGAGTTTGTTACCAGTTCTATAGACTT
The DNA here is from genome assembly GCA_029237515.1 of Nitrososphaerales archaeon. GTDB lineage: Archaea > Thermoproteota > Nitrososphaeria > Nitrososphaerales > Nitrososphaeraceae > TH5896. The sequence continues at coordinate 941 of JARBAV010000473.1, read as the reverse complement.
CAATACAATCGGTCTTCTATTAGGAATGATGATAATTGTGGCTGTATTAGGTGAAACTGGAATATTTGAATACCTTGGGGTAAGGATGAGTAAAGCCTCCAAAGGGGATATGTGGAAGTTGATGGTAATGTTTTGCGTATTTACCGCGACAGTTTCGATGTTTATAGATAATGTTACAACAGTGTTGCTAATAGTTCCAATTACCATTTCTGTATTCAGGACTCTAAAATTATCTCCAGTCCCATTCATACTTGCGCAGGTACTAGCATCAAATGTAGGTGGTACAGCAACACTAATTGGAGATCCACCTAACATTCTAATTGGATCTGCTGCAAACATAGATTTTACCTCATTTATTATCAATATGGGTCCTACTATTGGTATCTCATTAATTGCTTCTCTATTTATTCTAAAATTTCTATTTAGAAAATCTCTCGCACAAAAACCCCATGATATCGAAGCTTTGTTATCCCAAGATGAAAAGATCCTCCTCAAGGATAGATCAGTCTTAAGAAAATCATTAGCTGTATTGGCTGGAGTTATATTCCTTTTTGTAATTCATGGAAGTATCAATATAGAACCTTCAATTATAGCACTTAGCGGTGCAGGAATACTTATGATTATGACAAAGTCTAGACCTGAACATATACTAAAACAGGTTGATTGGTCTACGCTGATCTTTTTTGCTGGTTTATTCATAATTATTAGTGGAGCAGAAAAAGCAGGAGCAATCGATCTACTTTCGAATACCTTATTGCAGATCAGTGGTGGTAACCCTTGGGTATTGTTCTTTATGATTATTTGGATTTCTGCATTGGCAAGCGCGTTTATAGATAACATTCCATTTGCTGCAACGATGATACCTCTTATTTATGCCATCTACAATACCGAATCGATAGCTGCAGTGTTTGGAAGCCTTGCCATAAATCCATTATGGTGGG
>JARBAV010000472.1 GCA_029237515.1 Nitrososphaerales archaeon | reverse complement strand
TCCCAAAACCATCTCAGAGACCTTTTGACATTCTCGTATTTAAGAGAATTGCACGCATATTGCTAAATCAAAAAGTATTCGATAGTTTCCAACCAATAAGTTATTTATTAAGGACACGGTAAAAATTATTAAAGAAAATGTTACTCGCACCGACGTTCACCCACGATTCACTCTCGAAATTCAAGTTCAAGTCTAATCTATCATGAGTTGGAACCCGTTTTAAGAAATGGTAACGGCACGGATACCCTTGGGTCAAGACAGATTACACTTGATCTGAAATGAATTAGATATGATGGTGCTTTCGAAAGCTCAGGTTATGCATTGAGTATGGGTAAGATCTTTGAATCTGGACACTGGGAATTCATGAAATATTGACTAATGCCAAGAATTACACAGATCTAGTGATAACTTAAGAGCCTGCCAATTAACAATGTCCAGAGGCATCTTGGTTCAAACTCTGCTGTACAAACTTGGTTAAAACTTAAGAATGATCATAATGAATATAAATGAAGTGGCTGCTACAATTTGCCAAAGAAAGAAAGAGTAATAACTTTAAGAATTAGCGAGAATGACTTTAATATAGTTGAAAATTTTGCGAAGGCCAAAGGATTGAGTGTTAGTGCATACATTAGCTCAGTTATCAAATCTCAAACAGAATATTTTATACCATTAGCCTCTACCGAAAAAGTATCCATACCGAAGAAGGCTCTGTCTTCACTATACTCATATGCTAGTAGAGATAGTTTAGATGACCTGTCAAATCAGTGGGCAATCGAACTAAAGCATGTTGTCCAACTTATATGGGGCGAACTAAATTTGCAGTCTTCTCTGGATGTTATATCCAAAGTATCCAAATACTTGTTGGGCACAGAGGCAAGAGTTATAACAAGTAGTAACATTACAAAAGACGCTGGTTATAAAGAAGGGAGCGAGCTGAGTAAGATCTTTAATTACGGAAACGGTGCCAGAGGTTTTAATACTTCAGATACTTTCTGGATTGTAATTAGGCACAACTTCGGAGAAAATTGCTCCTATTTTTGGAACAAAATGTTCATTCAGTTTCTTGAGAGTCTCAAGGATTCTGTAGATTTTATAACAGAATATGATGGAACATCAATTTCTATCAGATTAAAGGTAAAGTAATTAGCTTTAATGAGTGGAGCGTTCCTTATTAAGGTTCTGGCCTATATAGCGATCTGATAGAACAGAGATCTAAACCCCAGATATAAGACAGGGTGATGATCCCAAACTGTAGACGTGTACGATTACTTAAATCGTCATTCTAGTCTATGCATCGCGAAAAGAGAAACTGAGCAATGCATTTAGCGATTTCTTGGGATAGAGATTCAAGGCCTATTTTGTGTGATTTATTCAGTGCATATTGAGTGCTCAAAAATATGTTATAATTGCATGGTGTTAGATAATTACAAATTATTATTTTAAGATTAACTGTCTAATCATCATTCTTCATAAATTGTTCACCTCTACCCACAGCATTTTCAATACCGTACTGTACCTCCGTAACTTCTGCAAGAGTAATCAATTTGTCTTTCAAACTCTAAACCTCCATTATTTTTTGAGGCTGAATAAGGAACAATGTTGGTAACAATTGCCATTAATATCCAGCAGTAACCATACTAATAACTCATTAATAAATTAGAATGATGACAATGAATACAACTGACGCAGCTTGCTAAATTATTATTTCAATCGCCATGGCTACAATTTCTGCGCTAACACAGATACCTTTGGTAATCTGATCCTTTGTAATAGATGCTAACTCAGTGACTTTCCCGTTGTTTGCACTTGTTCGCCTATGTTAATTGTTTTTGCAAAAAATTTTGAATCATTAGCGTTAGATTTCTGGACGAGAAACCATTTATAATTCAGATACACACCCATTCCAGGAAACTTCATTCATGAAAAGAAATGGGAAATTAGCTTTACCCCTCGTCTTGGGTGTAATCTCTCTGCTGGCCTCGTCCTTGATTTTTTCGCCAACTTTGAACTCGGCGGTTAAGGCACAGGGTCAGAATCAAATGTCACAAGGGGTGCAGGAAAAGCTTGATCAGCTTGCACAAAAGTTTAGAGGACTGGTCAATAGTTCAGGCGCAAACCTATCGTTGCCACAGGGTGGTAATCTTTCAGAAAGATTGCAAGCGCTTGTGGACTCGGCTCAATTCAAAAACCTGTCGCAGCAATTATCGCAGCAATTATCACAACTCGGCATAAACGGGTCAAATCTACAGAGTTTGACGCAAGAGGGTGGTGGACCTGACTTTGCAGGCCTTGTACAGAAGCTTCAGAATCTAACTAGTAGCAGAGGAGGAGGAGGGCAGTGATAGATATGCAAAATAGTATAATTACTGCAGTTGTACTGGTTGCACTAGGCTTGGTAGGGACATCATCTGTTTTCGTAAATGCGTTTGCCCAGACAGAACCAACTAAGTGTCAGACCGGCGCTCTCATCGGATACGGAGGAACAATATTTGGAGTTGCAAATGTTTGCACAAACGGTTATACTATAAATGTTGATCTTGCGACAAATTATCTGCCAAAGGAAGGATGGGTCTTTAACGCGTGGCTTGTAGACGATAGCTATGAAGGTTCAGGCTATCCACTTGTGATGGGCAAGATCCTGGATTCTGGAACACTATCCTTTGATGAGATACAGACCAATGCCAGAACTTGGACCGATATTGTAGTGACACAACAACCAGCTAATTCTCTTAGCCCATTACCATCTTGGTCAAATTCTGTTGCACAAACTTGGCTAATACCACCATTCGGACAATAATCCCTTAATTTTTTTATAATCCCTCTTCAATATGATGCTGTTCACAGAAGACAAAGAAAAACCTAACAATGAAGCTAGACATAGAATATGGACCATGTTGCAAAATTAGCTTTTATAATATACGACTCATTTTCATTGCCCCCTTACTCGTATCATTTTTAGTTATTCGTGTGTTTAGCTTCGATGGGCATGCCTATCTAGAACCTCCTTACATCACATTATATGAAAAAATTTATCTGTTCCTTTGATCCTCTTTTAACGTAGGTTGTTTATCCCAAGACAAGATGGGTTTGACTACCCTTTAGATCAGGACTATGAGCACTTTAACGAGTGTGGAACCCGATTGGAGGATAAGTTAGACGAATGCAGGAGATGCAAGTATGTTTGGGATCATTGGTGCGGGACAACCGTCAGTTTTAATCCTTCCGAAGAAAGAGCCATGATGTATACATCTATTAACAACAAATAGATGTTATTGAATTGCGTAAATTTATACTCTACGACTAGATACACATGTTTGCAAAAATCATATATAAGTTCCATATCAAATATTTGGCTGGACATTGAGAACGCTAGACACTCTAAAAAATGGTCGCATCGACATGACCATTGCAGTAATGCCAGACTTTTCTATGGACAGGATTTTGACTTTTACATCTCAAAAGCAGTTACTTGACGCTTTATCGG
>JARBAV010000471.1 GCA_029237515.1 Nitrososphaerales archaeon | reverse complement strand
TTCTATTGTCTGATTTCATAAGGTTAGCCAAAACTCTCATCAAATTAGCCGAAGCAAATGGTGTGAGCAAAGAGGTTCTACAAAAGACTTTGCAGGAAGAAACCAGGGCAGTCTATCTTGCCACTGGGAAGCATTTGAGGTATGATGAATTAATCAAGGCTAACGTAGATGTTGATTTTGTTGTTCGTCTGGCGCGAAAAAACGACAGTCATACAATTTCAAATAAGACATTTGACTTTTCAAAAACTACAATCCAACAGTTAATTCAAGATGGATACCAGGAAACTAAGGAACAGATGAAAGAAGTGCTTGCAAGAATAAGAAGAGAATTGTCTGGCGGGTAGTCACTTTTCATATTCTGCAATCCTGTATTCGTTGAAAGTCACTACTATAAATGAACCAGATAAGTTTCTCTTGAAAGGCTCTTCTATTGCAGGCATTCGGTATCAAATAATTTGTTGAAATATTCATCTATCGAATCATTTTCGTTCCTTTCGGTTGTCGTGCGCAAATTTGTCAGTAAAATCATTAAATCCTATCCAATTGCCTAATGTATGTTCGAGGCTGATTGCAAGGGGAATTTAAGGAGATATCAGACCTAGTATCCGACATAAACAATGGGTTTACCTATATCAATGTGTCTATGCAAGCAAACCCTGACCGAGTTTCGCATGCTGAGAAAGAATCTGTCACCCCCAGAATGTATTTGAGCTAAAATAGCTGTTTCGAAAGATATATCGGTGCGATAGGCTAATCCTGCGTCCACAGATTTGTTACCAACTCAACCGGTTTCAGTCTAATTAATTCGTATAGTATGGAATCTTACTAGCTCCAACAGGCTTAGTTCTCGGTGACATTAGCTAGAAATTTGTATATCACATAGCCGGTTACATATTCGCTTGCGGAGGATGGAATCCAAGTAGCCGAAGTCAAAAGTATGTATGATCCTTTAGGCAAGTTAATTCTAAATGTACTTGTATCATCTTCCGTGGCATTTAGTACACCAACGGAAGTGCCATTGAGCGCGTAGGCAGATACATCCAGACTATCAGGTGGCAAGGTCCTAGGAGTTCCCACTACAACGAACTGCGCGCAAGTATCTTTTATTATCTCTACAGCCCCAGCTGGGAGATCTGAGCTAACATTTTCTGGAAGAATGTCAAGATTGCCAAACGTTTCACCTTCTCTGTATTTGGATTGTGACAGCTCTCCTTGATGTGTTTTATCTCCGTAGATCACATACATGTTAGGTGGAAGAACGTCCTCGCTTGGAGAAGGAAGAGTAACATTACTCGTCATTGGTTCACAGCGGGCAGCATCCAAATTCCTCCCAGGAATAGACTCAGCTTCTTCTTGTGCTAATGCGACTGAGAACAAGCCTGCTGGCCCAGAAGTGAATAAGCATAAAGAACTGAGGAGTAGCACCATTGCAGTCTTGTGTTCACAGCGTTTCATCATCAAATAATGTTCTTTCATATTCAATGCAAGGTAATACATGTACTGATTTCTTAAAAAGACTATCTAGGGTACTAATAATTTTGAGACCAATTCCGATAACAAGCACAGACTGAAACATCTCCAAGTGATTCCTCTCTACTCTACTTAATACATGATAGTGAATTCATCAAGGGGATATCCATTGGGCCTGCTACGCCATTTACTTGGACTTCTGCATACTGTTCATCACCAGCACTCGAGTACTTTATTATGAATACATTAAGAAATTTGTATTTGGATTAATGAACGGATCCCCAAAATACGTCCCATGAGCTATATCAGAACAAAATATCGTTAGAACTCCATTAGGATTGTGCTTTTCTCTTAGACGATCATAAATCAGAAAGATGGTAAAACTGGCGATAATTCAACATTAGCGTTTTCTGTGACATCGGTTAGAGAGAAAATACCTCGCAAAGCTATTATAATATCTTTCCATAATACTATACTAAAAACGTTAAGGGAAGGTTGGGCACTAGCTACTGGGGTTGAGCATTATTTATATATCTAATCAACATGAAGAAGCTTATGGAGACAAAATCGACATCCGTATGGAAAGTCGACCAGAAAATGTACATTTTGTACTGTACTATTGCAGGATTCATATCTGTGTGGGCAATTTCAGGATTGTTGGTACTTGTCGACTACGTGTCTGGAACCCCCGCGGGGACATTCTTTGCAGTAATCGGAATATCACTAGGTATCAATGACCCAGCATTAGCTCAATATGTAGGCTTTGGACTTCACTTGCTCACAGGTACTGTGGCCGGTAACATATATGGACAGGCCTCAATATTTTGGAGAAGAATGGCTCCTAACAGCTATAGGCGTGGAATAATGACAGGATTAATTGTTGGAATTGCTCTGTGGGTTATATTATTCGTACCTCTCGGAACATTTAGTATACAACCAAAACTAGATTCTGTTACGGCGTCAGCACCTAACCAATACATCTATGAAATTTCGAATCATTTTGAAGGTTTGTATCCCTTGATTATTGCAGGCTCACTTGCTTTTCATCTTGTCTACGGAGCGCTACTAGGATTCCTTGCAGGTAGGATGACAGAAGTGCGAGTCTTTCTTAATCGGGACCATCCATACCCTTAAGACCATATACCTAAAATGATGTGAGCATGAAATCGTTGTTAATTCGAGTTGCATGTGTGCTAATCTAAGTGAACAATCTTATGCGCAGAAACAAATTCTAAAATTCTCGAGTCTTCATAATGAGTCTAAGTCCGCACGCTGGGTAGTAAAAATATGTCACTAAGGATTTGATATATACAGATAGGATATCGAGCAGAAGGCGAATGAACATGCAGCGAATGTAGCGTCAATAGTAAGAGCAGAGTGGTTTCAGTTATTTTGTTCTATACATAATTAAAAATTCGACACATAATATCAT
>JARBAV010000049.1 GCA_029237515.1 Nitrososphaerales archaeon | reverse complement strand
TGCACTTGACGAAAGCGGAACTAAACCGGCTTCTGGTTGCACCGGAGAAGGTCAAGGATATTTCACAGGGAATCCCAATGGAACGGACAGGCCTCTACTAAACGCAAAGGGCTTGTAAGACTATCTAAGTAGAGAGGGAAGCAGGAAAAATAAGAGTAGAACTGTAAGTCTTATTTTCTATTTTTCCAATTGCTGCATACGCGATAGTGTGAATTATTTCTAAATTTTGATTGCAATTTGTTCAGTCAGCTGAGAAATCAATGGAATGCCTGATATCAATTTTTTAGATATTAAACTAATATATGGTGATAACTCATATTTTATGAAGAAAAATGAGTTATGTTCATCCAGAGGTACTTGTCGACACGCAGTGGGCCGAAGACCACTTGAAGGATCCGAACGTCAGAATCGCAGAAGTTGACTATGACGCGAAAGCAAACTACGAATTGGGACACATCCCTGGTGCTGTATTATTTGATTGGAAAAACGACATTAACGATCCCCTTACTCGAAATGTGCTAACGAAAGAAGCCTGTCAGAATCTTCTCCAAAACGCCGGGGTAAACAATGATACTACTCTACTATTGTATGGAGATTTTAACAATTGGTTTGCCGCCTTTGCATTTTGGGTTCTCAAGTACTATGGCTATAAAGATATTAGACTCATCAATGGTGGACGAAAAAAATGGTTGCAAGAAGATAGGGCATTAACAAAAGATGTTCCTTCTTATCCTAAAGGTAACTTTGCAGCCAGTGATCCTGATAGCAAAATAAGGGTATTTTTAGATGAAGTCAAACGCGCTGTTAGCGCTCCAGCACTAAAGATGATAGATGTTAGATCTCCGAAAGAGTTTTCCGGAGAAATTCTTGCTCCACCAGAGTATCCAACAGAGCATGCTCAACGAGGAGGACATATTCCAGGCGCCGTCAATATTCCGTGGGCCCAGGCAGTAAATGATAGTGATGGTACCTTTAAGAATACTGAAGAGCTTAAGCAGCTATACGAATCAAAAGGGATCACTCCTGATAAGGAAGTTATCGCCTACTGTAGGATCGGCGAAAGGTCATCGCACACATGGTTTGTTCTTAAGTACCTCTTAGGCTATCCGAACGTAAAGAACTACGATGGTTCTTGGACTGAATGGGGAAACATGATCGCAAATCCGATTGAGAAGTAGCAAATCTTGGATTAAGGTAGGACATTTCAACCCTCCCTAAGAGATTCATTTTATTTTTTGGATAAGGAAATGCAATAGATTTTCTTCTTTCCTCGTTTCTATCAGTTTTTGTCCGGTCTGTTCGGCCCATCTAGTCATTTCTATGTCGGCCATAGGATCATCTGAGACTAGGTGAACGATTTGTCCAGCTTCGATACCGGATATGAGATCGTCTAATTTTGATAGCGTCGCAGCACATTCAATACCTATTTCAAACATATCAAAATCTGGAAGAGCCGCATAGCATTTGACATGCAATGTACTGATCAATGATCTAATTTCCTCACTATCATGGGGTAGCGATTTCAGGTCTTTCATAATGTTAATATCAGAAGTTGGAGCAAGAGTGATGAACCATCCCTTTTCGTAGGGTGAATCGTTCGCTAATTTTGGATTGCTGACAAGTTCATGATTAATGGACATAATCCTTCCGTCAACAGGAGCTCTAACTGTGCCAAAATATCTTCCGCTTTCAATTGTTCCTATGTTTTTTCCCTTAACTACCGTTGTATTGACCGCCTTTAACTTTACAGCTGAAATTTTACCCGCAATTGCGGACAGTATTGAAGTAATTCCGATAACAAGTACATTTCCAGCATCTTTTCGTGCCCAAATCAAATTGTCTAAATCATACATTAGATCATCTGGAAATACACAGTGCTCAATTTCCATACTCGAGACTCTCTTGCAGGAGATGGTTAGCATATTTATCTATTTACACTCCAAAAAGCAGAATCTCATCCTTTCAGAGCTTTACTTTTCAATTGGACGACAAAATATTATTATGCGATTCACGTTATATTTCATTGAAAGAGTTTGACAAGCTGCACAATTTGTGGTTCTAGATTTGGTGATAGGATCTGCCCATATTGTGAAAAGAGCGTGTGTTCATCATGCATTATTTATGGCAAGAATACATGCGTGAAATGTAACAAAGTAAAGGTTGTTCCCTCTAGCTTCTTGAAAAGAAATGCAAAGTTTATTTTATTGTTCATTGCGTTCTGGTTTTTCGTCTCTGGGCTTTATCCTTTTCCCTATATGATGGCGTTAGGTCAACCAGTGGATTTTCGAGTCATCCAGCCGGTGTTGATCGCCACTGGAATCATGTTGATACCATTTGTTTTTCTAATGTTTGCATGGAATAGAAAAGCTCAAGGAATACGTAAATAATGATTTGAATCGGAATCCTCTGATAGTAAGGCATGGAGTACAGAAGGATTATTTAACGGATGCAGATATTTGATACTATTTCGGTCTTTAGATGAATATGGTTAATTCGACGGGTGGCCATTTGAATTTCAAATGTGGGGAGGATAATGGTATTGTGAATTGTGCAAACATAGTAAAGGATGGGGGGGTTATTGTATATCCCACAGACACTGTATACGCAATAGGTTGCGATCCATTTGATGACAAAGCTGTAGAGCGAATATTTCTATTAAAAAATAGGGTGGCTGAGAAGGCGATGCCAGTTCTATGTGCCAGCCTTTTAGATCTCGAAAACATAGTAGAAGTTTCGAATAAGGTTAAGAGACTAGCTCGATCATTTTGGCCTGGTCCCCTAACGATAGTATGCCCTCTGTCTAACAGAAACATCTCTCCAAGGCTCACCGCTAATAGTTCCTCACTTGCAGTTAGAATACCAGCCAATCCTTGCACCCTTTCGCTTCTCAGGTTGAGTCACTATTTGGTTGGAACTAGTGCAAACATTTCCGGTCAGGAGTCCATAAAAAGTCCATCCCAAATTAGTACAACCTCACTTTCGAACTTCGACGCCTTGTTAGATGGTGGTACATTGAATAAGTATTCCCATTCTACCATAATACAATTAGCTGATGACGAAACTCTAACCGTGGTGAGGAATGGGCCGATCAAAGAAAGAGACATTATTGCAGCTTTAAGGTCTACATGATAATGGGTTCATCTTTGTGAAATTTATTGAAGCTTTCATTACCTCTTCTGAATTCGCATCCCTTTAACTCTGATACTCTGTATGAATGCCAGTTAGCTTTTGCATTATCATTATTGTGGTAACGTCCTTGGATCGCATAAGACAGGCAACTTTCTACACCTTGGCTGTAGTAGAAATGGATGACTTTATCAAGTAAGGGGGGATCGTTAGATAAACTCGCCCAATTAAGTTTATTACGCCTTTACTAAACTGGCGGCATGGTTAGATTT
>JARBAV010000470.1 GCA_029237515.1 Nitrososphaerales archaeon | reverse complement strand
GCTTGATACTAGAATAGCTATTAAAGATTGGCCATGAGAAATATTCGCGTTATATTCCATCATTGAATATTCCTATGATACCAATATAGTGTATCATCAAGCTGTGCTAATTCGTCGATCGCATATACAGTAACTGGTTTTGAATGCTGACATATCTACAGATGAATTCATTAGATGCTTAGTATTTTTCTTTCTATATGATGAGTTCAGTCTTGATTGAGAAGACTCGATTATGTTATCGATTTCAAATGATGGTGAGATTGCTAATTATTTAGATAATGATTTATATTAATTGATGCTTAAAAGGTTATTGCGGGATAGCTGAACGATTAAATAAAAAAGGTGATTGTTCTACTTCCATTCCCATGCTATAGTAGTTAGATTTCCTCTTCTAAGATCTAATATATCTTTATATACAGCTACTGTATTGTTCAGAAACGATAACTCTCCACCGTTGGATGACGACGCATTAAAGATCATTATACCATTATCTAAGACGATGCCACTATCACTTTTTCTACTGATGGATTCGTATGTAGTTTCAATCGTATCACTATCTGTTTTTAGCTCAATAACTCCCTTTTGATACACGCTCCCATCAACTGGATTGGTAAGATAAATTCCTGTTCCGTTATCCCTGTACCTTAAACCATTAACAGTTCCATAACCTTCAAATGTAACATCAAAGTTTTTTGGACCCGTATTTTTTATGGCATTTAGACTTGTTGTGTTATCATATTCAACTAAAAACGGAGTCCCTAAACTAAACGAATTACTAAACGGGGAGCTGAAGTTTATTTCCTTCATACTATTCACACTTGACTGAGGCTTTTCTGCTATTACTAATTGGGGGACTGCATTTGAAATGATGATATTTGATAACGAGAATGACGATACTATTGTAACGGACACTAACATCATTAGAGCTGTAGTTGCTGTAATTCTACTAGTCGTACCAACATTTTTTTTATAATTCATTTCTAAATTTTTCATAAATATCAATATAAAAGATATTTAATATTGCCTTCTCAACACAATCGTTAAATATCAACGTAGGCGTTGAGGATTTAAAGTTGGAATCCCTTTCAGAATTGCTTTTTGTTCTGGCTAGCACAGACAGGCTACAAGTGTTATCCTGTTTGAAAGAAGAAAAGGAGTATAGATTAGGTGATATTGCTCAAAGATTGAATTCTTCAATTCAAGAAGCCTCAAAACATGTGGCTAGGCTAAGAGAGCAAAACTTGGTAGAGAAAGATCCATCTAATGGATATTATGCACTTACCACACTTGGTAAGCTTGTTATCAAGCTCCTTTCCTCAATAGAATTTTTATCACAGAACAAGGAATATCTCCTTACACATAATATTTCTTCGCTTCCCGAAGAATTTATTGAAAGAATAGGAGAACTGCAGGAACATCAATACAATGCAAAGGTGGGTTTAGTCTTATCTTTTACGCATCAAGTTATTCGTGAAGCAGACAAGTTTGTTTGGTTAATGTCCGATCATTCTCTTATTGATGTTTTTGATATAGAAAGAGATAGAGATAGAAGTCTGACATGGCGAATAATACTTCCAACAGGTAGTAAAATTGATTGGCAAAATCTTCGTTCTTATGCTAAAGACGTGCACTCGAGGATTGAGATTGGATTTTCACATGAAATAATAGCTGGAATGGCGTTAAATGAAAAAATAGCTGGTCTACTCCTGCCTGATCTAAGGGGCAGTCTTGATTTTAATAGTGGTTTTATAAGTAGTAATCTTTCTTTTTGTAAGTGGTGTCAGGATCTCTATAATTATATTTGGAGTGAATCAGAAAAGGCGATATTATAGTGATATTATAGTATTAATAAATAGTTTTTATACTATCCTAGTCTATCCATCTATCCATTTACCAATAAAAAATTATTTAATCGTACTATGTTTCATATGATCATATGAATCACTTTTATAGTGCACATGGCCGGATCAATTTGAAAGTTAGCCACATAATTATCTGGTTCTAAATGGAACGCCAATTCTAAAAATAGGATCGCCAT
>JARBAV010000469.1 GCA_029237515.1 Nitrososphaerales archaeon | reverse complement strand
TGTGAACCCTCCTCTCGATACTTTCTACCCAAAGATGCATAAAAGGAAGCCATTCCTCTGTACATTTTAAATTTCTTACCATTCTTAACGAGTGTCTTGCCAGGACTTTCATCTGTGCCCCCAAAGAGACTTCCAACCATCACAGAAGATGCTCCAGCCGCAAGCGCCTTAGTAGCGTCACCAGATGTCCTTATTCCACCATCTGAGATTATTGGAATATCATAATCTTTTGTTACTTTGGCACTGTCGACGACCGCGGTGACCTGAGGTACTCCAGAGCCCGTAATAACCCGCGTAATGCATATGGATCCGGAGCCAACGCCGACTTTCACTGCATCTACCCCAGCCCGGATAAGATCCTTTGATCCATTTCCAGTCGCAACATTTCCTGCAATAAGTTCGCAATTTGGAAATGCCCTCTTTATCATTTTGACTGCATTTATTGCATTATCGCTATGCCCGTGAGCAATATCAACCACTATCACATCAGCCCCAGCCTCCAGCAATGTCTCGGTTCTTTCAAGAAAATCACCCTTGACGCCTACAGCCGCGCCCACAAGTAGTCTCCCTTTCTTATCCTTGGAAGCATACGGATACTGCTCCATCTTGAGAATATCTTTACTTGTGATTAGACCTACTATATGATATTTCTTATCAACTACAGGTAGCTTTTCTATTCTATGCTTGTGAAGAATTTCTTTAGCTTCTTCAATGGTAATTCCTCTTTGGGCCGTGATTACATCTCTACTCATTGAACCAGATATCTTTTTTGTTGGATTACTCTCAAAGGTTATGTCTCGTCTGGTAATGATGCCCACTAATTTGTGATCAATATCTTCAACGAGTAACCCAGAAACTCCATAGTTAGTCATCAGCTTTCTTACATCTGTTACGTTCATGTCTTGGCTAACTGTATATGGCTGCTCAATCATGACTGATTCGGATCTCTTTACCCTCAAGACTTCGTCTACTTGGTCTGCAATCGTCATAAATCTGTGTATAATACCTATTCCGCCTTCACGGGCTAGAGCAATTGCCATTCCTGACTCAGTGATCGTATCCATATTTGCGCTGATCAAGGGAATGTTAAGAAAAATATTTCGTGATAGCCTTGTCCTTAGATTAGTTTGACTCCGGGAGATGATGTGTGATCTAGTCGGAACGATGAGAACGTCATCAAACGTTAGTCCCTCTGTTATCTCCAAATAAAACCTTAATTAGGTGTTCAGCAGAGGGATTATAAGTTTTTCCTTAAATTCTTACACCAATGACGTACTAGAGGTGGAATCAAAATTAGTTGAGTAGTCATAATGGATTCCCTGATTAGTCAACATAAGGACCATGTAAAGCTAATTTTTCAGGTGTCGCTACAACCAGAGTTGGGATTGAATATACCAACAGATTAAAATAATATTCCACCAAAAATTTGATGGTGCATAGGCTTTATCTTTGAAAGGCACAAAATACAACATAGCAATATTTGATACATTCAAGACTCGGAAGGATAAGTTCACTGGAGAAGCGAAAAGACAGAGAGGAATTATCGCTCACCTTGCCTCTGAACAGAGCCCGGAGTTGCGTACAAGAACCTCTATTGCTCACGTGATTGCGAAAAAGCATGGAATATTATGGCAAAACATTTATTCAGGAATTTTTCGAGACCTTGACGAGGTCCTTATTCCTTCAGGTGTAGTAAAGGAGGGCGGCAGGCTGCCGTTGAGGCGTGGTCCAAGAGCCCTACAACTGGAAGGAGTACCATTCTATGAATTAACGGAAGCAGGTTTGCTAGTGGCGTCATCCATCGAAGAGCTCGGGAAAGTGTATAGAACAAAGTCTTTGGAAGAATTTATTGCCTCATTAAAACCAGTGAATAAGGAAGAAAAGATCCTCTTTGATGGAATACTTCTTTTGATGGGCATCGCCCCTTATTTCGTATCGAAAATAATCAATGAATACATCCATTCATATAGTATTGGCGTAGTAGATAGCATTATACCTATGAATGTAAAAAACTTTAAGTTGGTTATCTCTGACCATATTGGAGTTGAACGGGAGCTACTTGATGCTTTTGTAAATTCAAATAAAGATCAACAGACTCTCATTATGGATTTCATGAGGATTCTTACTTAGGTAAGCGATTATTTTCTATTGATTTCATCAAAAATACAAAGTTAGCTAATCTTATCTTCAAATTTTAACTGAATTGGAATCAACTTTTGCACGGAATCCGGTAAGGAGGTCCCATAAATAAAGCGTCAATGGTTTCTTGTTGTAAGAATGCGCTACATGATACATAATGCAACTTGCAGATTGCTAAAATAGAAAGAATGACAAACAGGAATAGGCGTCAACGAGAAAATTCCGACAAATAGACAATCTTGGAAAGGCTTGAAAAGAATAATCAGACACTCTAGTTTTCATAGATGAATCAGTCTTTATAAATAAAACATATTAATATCAATTGGGTACTGGTCCACTGTCCTTGGTGCATATAAAAAAACTAGAGGTCTACGGTTTCAAATCGTTTGGTTTCAAGAATTCTGTTTTAACATTTGATAAAGGTCTTATAGCGGTTACTGGCCCAAATGGTTCTGGGAAGAGTAACATTCTGGACGCAATAATGTTCGCTCTTGGAGAAAATAGCCCAAGGGTACTTAGAGTAGATAGATTTCAGTCACTTTTTCATGACACTCAGAATACCCATCATAAGATGATCCACGTTAGCCTGACTTTTGACAATCATGATCGTGGTATCCCTATCGACTCGGACACTGTCACTTTGACAAGAGATATGGAAGGCCAGACAGGAGAAAGTGAGTACTTTCTCAATGGAAAAAAAGTTACAAAGTCGACCATAGTTGAGCTATTAGAGATTGTAATTGCTACTTCAAACAAGTTGAATATAGTTCAACAGGGGATGATAACTAGAATTTCTGAACTCAATTCAGATGAACGGAGAAAAATTATTGAAGACATAATTGGTTTATCGTACTTCGATGAGAAGAAGACGGAAGCACTAAAGCAGCTTGATGAATCAGACAGACGTTTAGAAGTTGCCTTCGCTCGAATCGATGAGGTTAGAAAAAGAATCGATGAGCTTGAAATTGAAAGAAATGAACAAATGAAGTTTCTGAATATTGAAAATGAAATTAAGAAATATCGAGCTATCAAGATCTCAAACATTATCGTGTCAACTCGGTCAAGTATCGAATCAGTAGAAAACCGATTAAAGAGCTCCAGCTCTAGATCTTCGTCTTTGGAAGATGAGATTAATCAATTGAATGCACAAATCGAAGGGATTGAGCAGGAAAAGACAAAATATATGAATAATTTGGATATAACAAATAAGGATAAGGCGATAGTTGAGAGTAAGCTATCAAACATCGTCTATGACTCAGAAAGAAATCGAGCAGTACTAAAGGAAGCGGATCAACGAATTATAAATATTGAGAGAAGATTGAAATCAATTGAGCTGGATAGGGTAGCTCTGGAAGACGAGCTGTCTGATTCACAATTGGAATTAGAAAAGGTTGAGCAAGACATACAATTAAAGAGATTCGAGATGAGTGATCTCACGTCTGAATTAAATTCGACAAACACAAAAATAGACAAGATAGCGTCCACGGAAGGTGTATTTCAGACAAAAAAGGCCAGCATGGATGGGAGACTAAATGTTTTGCTTCGAATACAGAGTCAATTCGAAGCAGTTAGGGCAAGGTTAGAGGAGAGAAGGGTACAGATGCAGATGGCTATGGACAGCGCTGTTATGGAAGTCTTGTCGCAAAGAAATCAAATTTCTAGGTTCAATATACTAAATCAACTGCAAAATAAGGACCTTCAAATGTATTTACAACATCTTCAATCTTGTAACAGGTCTACAGAAAGGCTTTCGGAGACAAAGAAACGTGTTGAGCAAGATGTTTCTACATCAACACGACTTGTGGTTGCTGCACAGCATGCCGTATCGCAAAGGTTTGACGATTTAAACCAGGTCATGAGGAACCCAAATACAGAGTACTTTGCTATTTCAAGTTTGCTAGAAGCCTCAGAACACTTAAGAATAGTGGGATTAGTTCAAGACTTGATAAAGTTCGAGAGAGTCTATGAGAGAGCTATTCTCGCTGCCGCATCGGATTGGATGAGGGCAATTGTAGTATCTGACATTGAATCGATGATATCACTTCTCAAATATTCGCTGAGGAAGAAGTTACCAAGATTTAAAATAATTCCTCTTGATGTACTGAAGTATGATACTACCAATTCTGAAATAGAGATCCTTTACGAAACCGACACTGTTGGCATATTGGGAAGTTTAGACAGGTTTGTGAGCTCTAGGTACTTGCAATTAGTGACATTCCTATTTAGGAATATTGTACTTGTTCGCACATCATCGACTGGCTACGAATTAGCAAGGAGAGGGTTCAAATCTGTATCCTTGTCAGGGATATCATTCGAACCAACTGGTGCGCAAGTATCGGTTGATTTCGGAACAAAAATCATTGACATGAGCAAGACTGCTCTAACTGCTGAGATTTTGAGAAAATTAGAGTCCTCTACAAGACATCTCAACTGTTGTATAGAATCGAAAAAATCAAACCTTGAAGGGCTTACAGACGATCTGGCAAAATTAGAGCAATTGGAATTTAAGGCCACAACAAACATCTCAAGCTTACACGAAAGAATTACTTCCGTAATGGAGTCGATCTCTTCTGTGAAAAAATTGTTAGAGACACGAATCGATGAAGCCATAACACTTCGAGAGAAGTGGGAAAGAACTCATAAGATGCAAGAGGTATTTGATGCTCGTCTAACTCAGTCCCAATCCTTAATGAGTAAATTAATGATGCTGTCAGAAAGGATAGACAAGCTGCACGGGAGTGGAGCATTTGCACTCTTACAAAATGAAAAAAGCAATACCATGAGAACTATCGAGAAAACCGATTTAGAACTCAGAGAGAAGATTACTGAATCCACACCGATCAAATCAATGGTGCAAGATATTCAACAAAAGGTTAAGGAACTCTTTGAAGAAGAGAAACAGCTTTTAGAAGAATTGCAACAAAAGCGTACCGAATCAGGTGAACTGCGAAAGAATCTAAATATTGTAGATAATGAAATCTTGACACTTAGGCAGAAGGAACAGGACATTATTGATTCGACTGGGAAATCTTATGGGATGATTTCTGAGTACGAACAAAAAATAAAGACAATTCGGGACAATGAACGCAAGTCATCAAGGGAATATTCGAGCCTTGAACGCGATATTGCTGTCTATAAAAGGGACATTGAACAGCTAGGTTTTAAATACGAAGAGCTAACAGCCGAGCTCAGGTCACTAGATTATGAAGAAACGCCACAAGATCTGAATGTAGACTTGATATTGGAGAATTTGAAAGCTGAGTATGATCCTATAAGAAACAGAGTTAACTTACGCGCTAAGGACGCATATTCTGAAATAGTTGAAGGTTATCGAAGTATGTCTGAACGAAGAAATGAACTTGAGATCGAACGTAAATCGATTGTTGAATTCATAGAGGAAATAGCTAAAGAAAAGAGCCAAGTATTTGACGATGCTTTTTCCAAAGTGGACCAGAACATCAGACAGACATTTGCCGAAGTGACTGGTGGCGGATCGGCTTGGCTTGAAATTG
>JARBAV010000468.1 GCA_029237515.1 Nitrososphaerales archaeon | reverse complement strand
GGAGTAGTATCATTGTTTGTCCACATCACCGTTGAATTGACAGGAACACTAATTGTTGAAGGAATAAATGCCTCATTTTCTACTGAAGTGGCAGCACCAGGAGGGATTATAACCTGAAAGTTATCTGCGTATGCAAAATAAAAATTGGTAAAAAAATGTTGATAAACAAACGAATATTAGAAGTTTCTAAGTGAGCCTGTAATAATACTAGATTGCAAAGTCGCCACGCTTGGTAGTAGCTAAGTCAACTGCAGCATTTATATCTGATACAAATAATTTTCCACCCAAACTATCGCCACCTAGTCTTTCTACAAGTTTATTGATCAAAGACTCAACTTGGTCATCTTTTATTACAACCTCAACCTTAGTTCTTGGTATGTACTCTGGGGTATACTTCATGGTGCCTCTTCCAACAGCAACCTCCTGGGCCTTTACCTTTCCTCTTCCTTCAATTCTATAGTGACTCATTCCACCAGTATCAGCGCTCTTCAGTATTTCATTAACGTCATCTAACCGTCTGTGCGGGATTATTATTTCTACTCTTTTCACTCAGTATCAGTCCTCAGCTTGCACTTTACCATACATAATTTAAAAAACTAATGAATGCAGTGCAATGATCTGCAGTACCTTTTGTCATTTCGTTAAACTGGTCTGCTAATATTTAGAAGGTCTACTTCAGCAGACATATAGATCTCGTTACGCTAATATAAGGCAAACAATGACCGCACTTCAGGATGACTTTTACTACGAAAGATGTTAGCAAGAAGGCAATTACGATTGACCCCACAAATAACATGAGTAATGCTAGAGA
This sequence comes from Nitrososphaerales archaeon, assembly GCA_029237515.1. GTDB lineage: Archaea > Thermoproteota > Nitrososphaeria > Nitrososphaerales > Nitrososphaeraceae > TH5896. The sequence continues at coordinate 2,097 of JARBAV010000468.1, read as the reverse complement.
TGTTATGATTAGAAATAACATTAGTAGGGTTATCGTTGCTTCAAATAATACCCCTGTCGGAATGGTCACCGAAAAAGGGATTGCAAGCTATTTATTCAAGAATTCAAAAGAACCTCTAGACGAAATTAGTATTTCCAGAGCGATGAGAACACCAATATTCACTGTAAATCCTGATGTTGCTCTAGAGAGATGTGCAGAGATGATGATTGAAAATGATATTAGTTCGCTTGTAATTACCAACGGTACTACTTTAAACATTTTGACAAAGAGTGATCTTGTAAAGTTTTACGCAGAACATTATATAAAGAAATATTCGGTTAATGAATTTATGACCAAAGATGTCTTTACCATTTCACCATCGCATTCATTACATACAGCACTTTTGTTGATGATCAAGAACCGGATATCCCGGGTCGTTGTCACTAGAGGAAATGAAATAGTTGGCATAATAACTTCAAGAGATCTTATGCCCCTAACATCTTTAGTTGAAGGTAGTGATCATGATGATGATGATGCTGGCATAGAGTCCAAGGATCTTTCAGGCATAGGATACGTCATGTTAGCAAGGGATGTAATGAATAAACCTCTAATTATCAATAAGAATACTGATTTAGCTGAGGCCGCACAGATTATGTATGATAAGAGAATAAGTGGTATACCCGTAGCCAGTAGTAGTAACGAATTAAATGGCATCATAACTAAAACTGACATTGTAAGAGCATTGATAGAAACTAATAAGAAGGCAGTGCCAAATAATTAATATGTTCATTTGGGTAATCTTATCCTAATATATTGCCAAGTCCAATCCAAATGATTGCTATAACTGAAAGACAAAGTTTGAAATTAAGGTGATATCTGAAGAGTTGGTCAATAAGAGATCTGAAGAAGAGTGGCACGGAATTCCTAGAAGACAGATAGAATGGTATCCGTCTGTGGATGAGGATGCCTGCATAGGATGTGGCACATGTGTTACAGGTTGTAATCGTTTGGTTTTCAAATATGACTTTGAAAAAAAGAAGGCGGTTGTTGCTGATCCACTTAGCTGTATAGTTGGATGTGTAACATGTAGTAACACTTGTCCTACGCATGCCATTAGCTTTCCTCCATTGGATAAGATAACCTCCTTACTTTCAAAACCTCAAGCGCATCATGAGATTGAGGATACTTTGCTTGCAAAAAAGAATGAATTACAATGGATGGACGCCGTACCTCACCATGACAAAATAGTTGAAATGATTGTCGATGATATAGACAGACCCAACGACCAGTTATTAATCGCCAAGCTTAAACCTAGAAATGAGACCACGGACCCTTTCTGTCAGTTTATGCCTGGTCAATATGTTGAAATATTTATTCCTAATACTAGATGGATGTCACGTGCTTACTCTATAGGAAACGCACCGCAAGAAGATGGAAGTGTGGAGATCCAGATACGCAGAGTAGACGAGGGAAGGTTTTCCACATGGGCCTTTGAGATAATGCAGCGTGGAGATCTCTTACTCGTGAGAGGACCTTTAGGCAATTTTACTGTGAAGTCAAGACCTGAGATACCTCTTATTTTTGTGGCAGGTGGTACTGGCTTTGCACCTATAAAGTCCATGATAGAACAACAATTAAGAATATCTCCGAAGAAACCTATGACGTTATTCTGGGGATCACGAAGCTACAGTGGATTCTATGAACTGGATATTATAGAATCATGGCTTAGAACTAATCCCAACTTTAGCTGTATGCTTGCTACAAGAAATATCTCCAAAAATGAGTTAATCTCTGGTATTTGCACAATCATCAATAAGTCTTTGGTGGATGTCATTGAAGAAAGTAAGATCGATTCGGCACACAGTGATATCTATATAGCCGGACCTCCTTCGATGATTCCCAGCCTAATCAAGAAATTGGTTGGAAAGGGTACGCCGCTTGAAAGAATATATGTTGATTCTTTCGGCAAGCAGTCTATAGTGTGAGTGTGGGCAGGTGAATTCAATTGCTACCTTCATTGAATCCTTCAATGTGTATCAACTGTCGATAACCTTATCATGTCATTAAATAAATGAGATGGTGCTGTTATCACTATTCATCGTCAAGATGCAATCTTAT
>JARBAV010000467.1 GCA_029237515.1 Nitrososphaerales archaeon | reverse complement strand
TGTGGAATTGAGCATCATATGAAACAGATTTTTACAGATGCCCTGTGCACGCTCCTAAAGCATCCAAGGAAATGTCCACATGACCATCGAATTCCTTTAGGAAGGTGTTGCAGATGATGGTAAACTGATCCCAACCAGATCACCAGTATAAACTCAAGTTGCAATAAGAAACTATATTTCGTTCCCTGAATTGATTCTTTTTTCATTGTTTTTGTTTCCAACAAGATATACGAAAACATCATCGAGGGTTATGGGCGAAACGGTAAATTGAATATTCATTTTTAAGGCTTTTTCATAAATCTTCTCCGCGTCGGTTTCATACGCAAAGATTCTAACAAAATTAGCTCCTGAATCCACGACAGAGCCTAACGACTTTAGACTCTTATCCAGGTTGATTTTTGGTACATCAATTCTAAGTTCATAAGGAACGATTTTACGAAGCTCGTTCATAGTACCGTTTGCTATAATTTTTCCACTATCAATTATTACGATATAGTCTGCAAGAAGTTCTGCCTCATCCATATAGTGAGTTGTCAACAAAATTGTCCTGTCCTGATCTTTCCAATCCTTGATTGCCGACCATACTTGTCGACGGGAAACCGGATCTAGGCCTATAGTTGGCTCATCTAGAAATAGCAATTGGGCGTCAGGTGCTAAAGCCATTGCAACAAGGACCTTTTGCTTCATGCCGCCTGATAAATTCATGGCGGGAACATTCCTAGCATCATAAAGATCTAACTTCTCGAGGATCTGAACAGCTTTTTCTTTGGCGATTTCGCTGCTTTCGCCTCTGATTCTTAACCAATTATACACGTGATCCCAAGGCGTTAGTGCTCTCAGTGGTCTGCCTTCCTGAGGGATTGCAGAAATTTGGTTTCGGACCCTGCCGGGATGCTTTATGACGTCATGACCCAGAACGAAAATTCTACCTGATGTGGGCATGAGTTGAGTAGCACAAATTCTTACAAAGGTAGTCTTTCCAGCTCCGTTTCTGCCCAACATTGTAAATATCTGCTTTGAATCGATACTCAGTGAGATATCATTCAAGGCGGGGAGTTTGGACCCCTTATAGGATTTTGTTAATTTTGAAGCTTCAATCACACTCATGAATTATACCAGCGCTACCTTCAATCTTGACTAAAGCTATATTCAATTCTACATTATGAGGTAAATAATGAATAGTGTTCAAGTATTCGATCCGCTAACAATTGGATTTGTCATGCACTTGTCTTATTGACATTTTGTTGATTACGACTCTTATCATTATTATTACTATTATAGTTCTTATTATTGTCTTTCTCGTTGAATAGCACAGTCCAGTTGATATCAAGTACATAATGGGTCAAATAGGCAGCTTCAAATAACTTCATTTTAATATTCCTCACCTTCGACGTCTATATAAGCCGTGTTCCGAAAAGGTTTCCATCAGATAATCTCGTTAGAAAATTCAGACTGTTACCCTTTTCTGCTTCAGTTGAATAAATCGTACCTCTTTCATCAGCTCTGGTATTAGTATCTATGTTAAAGATGAAATGATAATCATTTTTCTTCAACTTGAATAGGTCATCCTTCAATGCAAAGAATATTCATTACAACTCACTCCTTTGCGTCAAAGATGCTATTTATTCAAGTAGATCCTATTCTATAGCCTGGATAGTGGAGGAATAACGATAGATGGCCTATGTACCGCAATTTTCAAGATCCAGTCATTCTTAACTCTCTATCCAATTCCTTGAGCAGCGCCTTTTGAACGTCATTTATTTTGGTTGGCACCTTAATATTTATTCTTACAAGCTCATCTCCTCTTCCATAACCGCCATACCTTGGGAGACCTTTACCCCTTAGTTTTATGATTGAATTTGGTTGCGTTCCTGGGGAGATCTTGACTTTCTCTTGTCCTTCAAGAGTCGGAACTCTTATTTCAGTTCCCAAGGCTAGGTCGGTAAAACTTAGATTCTGATTGGTTAAGAGGTGACCGTCTTCGAGTCTTTGAAACTCTGGATGCTGTTTAACGTGTGTTCTTATGAGAAGATCGCCGGGCATTCCATTCTCTGTGGGCTCTCCCTCGCCAGGCAGTTGAAGAGTCATCCCATCCTCTACTCC
>JARBAV010000466.1 GCA_029237515.1 Nitrososphaerales archaeon | reverse complement strand
TATATCCACTGAGACTACTCTTTTTATGTCTGGATCCTGTGACTCAGATTTCATGGCTTTATCAAGCGTCTTGAAAAAGACATTATCTAGGAATATATCAAATAGTCTCAAGTCCCTTTTCTCCTTATAAGCTGCAGCTGCTTTGGAAGCCTGTTCAAAGAATTCGCTCCCTGACAGGGCTGATACTGCTTCGTCAAGGTCTTGAGCAACTAGTGCTTTTACTACTAAATCTCTCCTGCCTACCAACTCTTCCGCTCGGAGGTTAATTTTTGGTAAAAGCTCCTCGTAAGACTTACCCAAAGCCTTTCCTTTCAAGATTAGTTTAAGATCCCAAGTAATATACTTTGTAAAGTAAGCATACAGAATCCCTGAACCTCCCGAGATATTTACCAATTTAGCGTGGACATTGACAAGGTACTCTCGAAGCGCGCTCTCGGCCTTCTCAGCGGTATAGGGTTTAGGGAGTTTTGCTAGTGCGTCAAGATATACCGTGTTCTTCATTCTTGTAACGAGTTCATCTATATCCCTTGATTCGGCAAGTGTATGAAGCTCATTCTTTGATAACATGCGTCCTCTCAATCCGTGCGATAAAACCGTACCAAAAATCTTACTCGGCATACTTACAGTAGTACTCATTTTAACTCAAGAATCTCCGTAGGTATTGGTATCGTGACTGACATTTTAACATTTAGCTAACACTTCATTTTTTCGGAGAATAAGACTGATGATTAAGATTCTACTCACCGTAAACGGAAATGACAGGAAATAACCCAATAGATATTCATTCGCTGAATATTCTTTCCAACAGTGAACAAATTCTTACGGAGAATGCTAGAATTACAAAATGGACTCCAAATCCTATAAGGGAGGCAATTAGAATATCTTCCGTGCTGTGGATTATCCCTACAAAAATTGCCAGCGGAGGTAGAACTAGAACTAGGGCCATTGCTGTGCTTAACCAAAACGATTTTATTAAATCGTCTGGGGAGAGATCCTTGTTACTATTATAGGTAAAAACAATCCTTGTGGGCGGGGAATGCATATAATTCTTATCATAATTTCTAACTTAGCTACGAAATATAAACATTGTTCATAAAACTTTTTCAGCTTTATGATTAACTTCGTCTAGGAAAATAAAATTGAAGGTTGATGCACAAAGATAAATTCATAGCTAAGCTACATTTCAATCAGAATGAAGAGTAACCTGTCACAATAATGATTTGGTGTGTTTCACCAACTTCAAGACGACAAGGATATTTATTGACCTAAGGGCATGACCTAAATGACCTAAATGAGACTGACGTCTGCAAGTTTCATTCAAAAAAACCATTAAATTACAAAATTGTAACTTTCATTTGAAAAATTAAGGGTTGAGTAGTTCCAATTCCACATAGAAAATCGCGTGACCAGGCAACTTAAGGATATGAACAAATACATGTTCATCTCCAGGTAAAAGGAGGAAGGAATTTGTAGATTATGAAATGGGGGAAGGATGAATCCAGTCCACTAAGCAAGACAAGACTGTTTGGAGTAAGCAGCTTAATTGCATTAATTATCGCTATTCCAGCCGTACTCGTGACTTTTTTGATGCACTATTATATTAAGGCAGACTTACTGATTACAGCGTCACTTGGCCTGTTGACTCTTTTTATTGGAATGGGAATAGGTTACCGGGTCTCAAAGAAATTCGTTACGACGGATTAGACTAATTGAAAAAATTTCCACTTCGAGAGTTTCGAAATTAAACAGAGTTTTAGAGCAGGTAAGACATTTGCAGATTACATGGTGTGGAGATGTGCTCGGATTTTGAATCCAAAAAGAGTGAATTTATAAACTTCGTTGTTATTTTTCCAACCTATTCAGACATAAACGCTTAAAAAGCCAGGATTTATTATTATTCATAATATGACATTACCAAAAGGATTTGGTCAACAACCTAAGAGTGGAGCAAAGAGGACCTATGAGGAATGGTGGGCCACTGTCCCGAACGATTTGAAGACAAAGACCAGAAAAGGGGATGAAAATAACAAACCATTGCTAAATCAGGTTAATTATGTACTACTGCACCTCCATCTGGCAGGAAAACACGACGCAAAGCCAAGTCACGAAGAGCTGAAGGACTGGCTACACAGTGGACAAGTAGATGTTCTACGAATGAATAAATAGTGGGAAAAATACTTTCATAGTTGAGCAAAAATTCGATCTTTCATTTCCGATTATCTTTTTTTCCGTTTCGTTCATCTATCCTTAACCGAGTATCGTCCTCAATATTTAGTCGCGTGTTTTGCTCTTGAGCAGATAACCTAACCCTTCATATTGTTTCCTTGTTTTTTCTAAAGCTTTTTGATGTCAGTGTAAAGTAACTGAATTATGTCCCTGACAATACATTAGGCGATTAATCCACGAAACCTATGACAAAAGTTCATTGATACCAACCACTCGGGCGCAATATCTGCATTTCAAGACAATATTCTGTTTATCGATAATGTCAATCGACGGCCTAATATAGTCGTCACTATTAGTAACACACTTAAGATTTGGACACCTAAATATTCCGATGATTGCATCAGGAAGCTGAATTCTTCTCTTTTCCACAATCTTGTAATCGCTTATGATATTGATTGTGGCCGTTGGAGCGATAAGAGCGAGTTTGTCAGTTTCATCTTTTTTTAGAAATCTATCTTCAACTTTAATAATGTCTTTCTTAGCATGTTTGCTGCTTGGCACATTTAATGCCACTGTAATTACATTGCCTTCTGCACCCGTTATATTTAATATACGCAGGACAGTTAGCGCTTTTCCTGATTCGATATGATCGATGACCGTCCCCTCTTTGATTCTTCTAACAAGGAGTTGGCTGGAATCGGACATTATGATTTCAGATACTTACTGTGAATAAAAGTATATGGGGGTGGGAAGTATTGCAATGAATTTGTCACAGGACCTTCTCGGGCCCCGTGTCAGAATCATGCTAACCTTTTCCAAGATATCTGCTAAATAAGCCTCCAGTCCGCTTGGTGCGTTAATTGACAAACACGTCACCCAAAAAAAATGCAGTATACTTATGAGAATACTAAACTTTGGGGAATCCCTATTCAAACCTGACCTTGATAGCTAGCTAATTTACTTCTGCAGACTTCGCAATATTGTGACTCAATTCTCCGGCTTCAAATGGTTGATCTCGTCGGAACAAAGTGTTAGTTGGTAGCCTATTACCCAGCCTGTACACCCATTCTTTTCCTTTTTTTATCCTTGTGAGTTTTCCTTTCTCGGAATATCTCGAAAGGTATGTGGAGATAATGCTTAATTGTATTGGCTCGACATACTCTGCTTCGAACATTTCTTGAATGTCTGATGAAGTGAAAGCGTTTGAACTAAACTTGTTTGCAACAACATTCCATATCTTGTCTCCTACCGAAATAGGCCGATTCTCATCCGTCCTGCTATTTGAGCCTGAATAGTAATCACCTTCTCCACGACTGTTTCCGTCAGAGTTCCTTGTCTTCCCATCCATCATACTCATGAATTCGTATAGTTTTAGGATCTTTGTTTTTGATATGCTACCTTCTAAAGAAAGGTTATATTTGCCCCCCTCCTCGTCTTCCATTTCGATCTTTATCTTCTTCTTTCCTAGGTTCAATTTTGGGAATAGACTACAAATTCATGATTCGAATCGGATACTTAAGGCAAGAAGTCACGGTAATAATGACTAAATGATTAGCTTTAGTTAGCTAATCTATTCAGAACGAACTTGCATTTAATAATATTGACAAATCTCATAACTTAAAGCAAAAGAAGTAGCGTATATAAGATGACATTACGTCATTTTCACATGCATTGTTATGGTTCGCAACGATAACTTGTCCAAAGGAGCTATTATTATTTCGACATTCGCAGATGAAAAGTCGATACGCGATATAGCTTATGAAATGATAGTGAATGCAAAATTATGTGCCTGCGTGAATTACACAAAAGTGCGATCTTTGTATTGGTGGGAGAATAAGCTAAATGACGAGGACGAGTTCATTGCATTGTTCAAGACAACCAAGAAAAAAGCCAAAGAACTAAGGAATAGAATTGAAAAACAGCACCCGTATGATGTTCCTGAGATCCTCCAAATATCTATAGACAATGTTTCCATGCCTTATTTAGACTGGCTAATTGGGGCTACATCAATTGCTGAAGGCGATAAGCGAAGACAAAGATTAACGAAGTGAGTATTGACTGAAGATTGGGAGATTTCTCTCGTTACAAATACCACTTAGGCCTAGTTATGAAGTGTCAAGATGGACCAAACGGTCCACTACCTCTTACAGCTCTCAAGTACTAATTTGATATCTGAGAACTGAAACAATTCCTCCAAGTGACGAGACTCTCATTCCGATGTCCGTGGAAGAATCTATAGCAAATGCTGACGCGCCTTGGCTTTCTACCGTATTTAACAATTTAACCAACTCGTCTTCTTCAACGGTTCCAAATATCGAGCTAGAGAATACAACCGATTTTATGGCACGCATAGAAGCAGCTTTCGCCACTTCAGCGAAGCCCATAGCGAATCGATTCTCCCCCTTATTTACGAATATCATAATATCGTCTAACAATGACAAGACCGTCGAGATCTTGCTATTTTCCATGACTTCCTTTATTCTAGGTGAACGAACGAATAGCAATATCCCGTCTTCACCTGCCACATCTATTCCTTCGATAACAGTGGCCAAATTTGCTAGATTCTTGTCCTTTCTAACAAGAAAGTTATACAATCGCTTTTTCGTTTCGCCTGGTCCAAAAATGATCACTTTATCAGTCGTGTGCTCAGTATCTTCCAAGCTTAACTGTGACTTTACGACATTAATTATTTCATCGAAGAACTGTTCAGGTTCGCCAGTCTTAGAAATCTGAACGTTGTATCTTTTACCGCTATGGCCTGAATAAATATTTGGGACTATTCCCAGATGCGTCCCGCTCAATTTGGCCACTGCGCATTCTTGAAGATCCACAGCCACAAGGAGATAAAGAGAGGCATCGGAGAACCTATGGACAATATTTTTTTCGTAGGGTAGCCAGTCCCTTTTCTTTTCGATTGTAATGTTGTCTCCTATTC
>JARBAV010000465.1 GCA_029237515.1 Nitrososphaerales archaeon | reverse complement strand
TATATAGAGCGGTTGTGCTCCTTCACGGTAAACTGATTCCAGTAGCCTTTCTAAATGGTCCTTGTCTTTCCCTATTATAAGAAGACGTGAAGTGCTCTCTTCTCCTTTTTTCTTGCCGACATTAAATTCTAGAATCTGAAAGTCCCCCTTAAGATCCATTATGGTATCGAGAATTCTCCCTAAGATCATCGAATCGATTAAATGGCCTCTAACTTCCACTTCCTGGGCATGGTTTATTTTCTTGTCCACTTGCTTGTAGTTAAATCCTCTTGTTCAATTTAACTTTTCACTAAGTCGTTATCAAATACTAATGCAATATGTATATTTAATACGCTTTTATACGCTTTTATCAGCTGGTAGTTAATTAATTGCTATTAAAGATCGCTATTAGGCAAGCATTAATTCTTTGAATTTTGCAATACAAACTTGATGAAAATTATTATTTATGCTCTAAGACGAATTGGTCTACTTCACAAATATTCACTCAGAAAAAGAAGCATCCTTAGTACGTTTTAGAAGCAGATGTACATCGTTACTATCTTCACCATCGGTTGCATAATTTAAGAATTGTTGAAGAACACTGGACGGATATCCTTGGCTTTCATATTTCTTAGCTTGAAAAGCCATTTCAAATCTGTCTACACTATGAACAAGCTGTGACGTATCAGTCTTATTTTCAAGATACTCTTTCCAAATATCTCTATATTCTTTCCTAGTTTCCGAAGGTAAGTGAGTTAGGATATGATCGATTGCCTCAGTTTCTTTGATTCTCTTTTCATTACTAGATATTTCATTCGGTTCATAGTCTCCAATAATTGATTCCCCCAGATCGTGCAAGATTGCCATTTTCAGGGCTCTTTCTGTTTTCATACCTAATATGTCGGAGAACACCATCACCATAGTACTCATTACATATGTGTGATCTGCCACAGATTCAGGATTCTTAACTTTTATCTTGTTAATCCATCCTGATCTCTTAATTGCTTTCAATTCCATCACAAAATCAAAGAAATTTGCCAACAAGCGATAGTTAAGAGGTGATAGCACCATCGAAGTTCTCCCACGAATTGCCTAATAAAAGATTTCGCTCATGAATGTATTAGACATATAATATTAGGACTAAGACCTTCAAATTTAACAACCAATCAATTTTAATTTCACCACCTGGCATAAGGGATTCCTACTCCGAATCGAGCCTTACACGGAAATAAATTTGTCATTTGCCTTTCAAGAATACGTGAATTTTAACTCTGTTACTGTCTTGAATACAAAAGAAATATCATTTGAACCGTACTGACTAGACTAGAAATAACATGTCAATTTCTCGTATCGAGGTTCTGATCATCAATCCAAAATGACTCTAATTGTTATGAAAAATGCACTTCAACCAGAGAATACTACCTAATATCTATGAGCTTTTTGAAGCCAAACTTTGAATTCAAAAATGAAGGGGAAAAAAGTTAATGTATCTTCTTCCATGCACTATCTGGAATTCCAAGCCGCTTATTGGCTGTCCTAGCCATAACGAAAAATAGATCGGAAAGCCTATTTAGATATATTATTGCGAGAGGATTGATCGATTCAGCCTTGGATAAGCCTATAACTGAAATCTCTGATCTTCTGGCAATGCTTCGACTCAGGTGCAAGTGACCAGATTCAAGACTGCCCCCAGGCAGTATAAAGAAAGAAATCGGTGCAAGTTCCTGCTCAAGAGTGTCTATAGTTTTTTCAACCGAGGTTATCATGTCTTCATTTACCCGAGGACTTCCATAGCGGTTATCGCTACTCGGACTATCATCGGCTAAATCTGCACCTAGGATGAACAGATCGCTCTGAATTGTCAAGAGAATATTAAGAAAATCTGAGAAACTACTATCATGTTGGGAAGTCTGCAACGTTGCCAAGGTTAAGCCAACACTCGAGTTTAATTCATCGACTGATCCATAAGCAATTATTCTAGCATGATGCTTTGATATTCTCCTTCCGCCTATGAGTCCAGTCTCTCCTAGATCGCCAGTTTTAGTATAAATTTTCATATGCTATAATAGTGCTTTACTCGAGATTTAATTTAATTATTGAGGCAATATTAGCTTTTAGTAAAAATATCGATTTAATACGATCGTGATTGAGGCATTTCTATCATGAATCTGCACGCAAACTACGAAAAAGCTAGTGCCTCCAACAGCTTCAATTGCCGCTTAGTATGAATGAATTTCTGCCTTGTGTTCTCTTAGATACTTTTTTTTCTTAAATCGTTCATTGCATTTTTCACATTTGAATGGCTTTTCAAATTCGAGCAAGAATCGTTCCCTTCTTTCTTCAGGAGTTTCAATTAGTGACTCTGGTTCACTTTCGGCTGAGTTTATCATGATGGATTATAATCAAAACCATATATGTTAGTATATTTAGCTTGAGTAAGAAAATTACATTAGAAAGATTCCTGCTAATCGTACTGAGAAATTACCCGTAGCTACTCAGATTGACCATCAACAGATGGGAGTACTGAACATGTTTTTGATGACGGCAATCCAACGAATTGAACTTCCAAAAATTGTTGATATGTTCAAACAAAAAGAGAATATTATAGGCATAAGCATCAGTACTGTGCAGCACATCGAATAAGGGGTTGCATAGATGTGCTCCAGTCCTTGGAGTTCCCAGATCGTTATCGGAGTCAAATCAAGGAATCATTGAATTATTGGTCCAACTTCAGAACGTTGACCTAATTGACCAAATAGGGTGTTTTTCTACCCTCTAAAATTTCTATAATATTCTGAGCAGCAATTTCTGACATTTTCGAGCGAACCTGATATGTCGCACTTCCGATGTGCGGCAATAGCACAACATTCTCCATCCTGATTAGTGGACTGCTTGCTGTTAATGGCTCACTTTCGAAAACATCTAGCGCGGCCCCAGCGATCCAATTGTTCTTCAGTGCTTTGATAAGACTCATTTCATCAACTAATTGACCTCGGGAGGTGTTGATTAAGTAGGCCGTATTTTTCATACGCTTGAGTTTTGACTCGTTAATCATGTACTTGCTTTCGTTGTTTAAATTAGCATGTATGGAGAGGAAATCACTTTCTCTTAGGATAGTATCCATTTCTACATATCTGGCACGCATATCGTATTCGAGTTTTTTCTCCAACCGGCGGCGGTTGTGATACAGAATATTCATGTCGAATCCTCTCGCTCTTTGAGCTACAGCTCTCCCTATTCGCCCCGCACCAATTAGTCCCAGTGTCTTGCCGTAAACATTTGACCCTAGAAAAAGATCGGGTGCCCATCCTACTTTCCATTTTTTTTGTCTTACGTAATTGTCTGCAAGTACGACTTTTCTGGATACAGCAAGGATTAAAGCGAAGGTTAAATCTGCGGTTGCTTCAGAGAGAACTTCCCCGGTGAAAGTAACCTGAATCCGCCTTTTCTTTGCTTCCTTAATGTCTATATGGTCATATCCCGTGCTTAAAGTGCTAATGACTTTAAGCTTAGGCCCTGCCTTCTCCATAACTTCCCTGTCGATACGCTCGTTCAAACTGCAAAGTAACGCATCCTTGTCCACCACATTTTTCAAGATTTCCCTTCTAGAGGGTGACAACGAATTTCTATTCATCGTAACAGAATATTTCCTAGCTAACATGGCAGGACCGGGTTCAGGGATTTTCCTCATTATGTAAACAGTCTGTTTGATACTCAACAGGATACTCACTCTATTGCTCCTATGAATAGGTTCTTGTGTCCGATTACAAGATCTGAGATTAGCTTGTCAGAGCATATTTTCCCCAAATATTTTATTGAAAAGTGAGTTACTCCTCTTTTTCTGAATTGCACATTATGACCCTATTGCTCATTAACGGCCCTTTGACTCGAGACAGAAGCTCAATTGCTTGCATCCTATTATAGGTAACTTAATCAATGATTCTCAGTCAAGACTATTTGACTAGAACAAGTGGGTCCAAAGGATGATACTCATGTCCATAGAAATAGCAACAAATTCATTACATCTTTACATGCAAGATGGCAGTGATCCATTGTGCCTAAGCGCATAATCTTTAAGCATTTCCGTTTTCATATTTTCTAAGGAGCCATGATTAACCAAATAACTGAATCTTTGACCCTTGCCTATGCAGGGATCTAGGACAGAATCTAACAAGGTTTTTTTGAGGTTCTGGGCTATTCCTATGTACAATATTTTCATACTGGCATGAACTTTGAACAATCCCGAATCCTCGGGTACGACATAACTGATTGTCTCTCGGTTGAAATCGAGCCATTTTGACCATTCCTCCACAGTTGGTTTTGAAATTTCATCATCTTTCCCACCGTTTCCTAATTCCATTTCTCAAAAACTCTATCATTTCGCATATAATTACTATCTTATGTAGGTAGGGCTGCTAGGGCCATCTCCTTATACAATGGTAGGGTTGATGCGGACCGAATGCCTATGCCTGTTGTTGAGAAGGATGGGATAGCTCACAGGTTCCACCATAGAGACGGGCCATTTCACCCATGTCTCTTTGCAATTCAAGAAAATCCCGTCCTTTTACCGTTGTCCTATAAGTCCTGGCAGATCTATCATATTCTATTAAATCTTGCTGTTGGAGAAAAATAAGATAATCCTTGAGTTGATTATAATTGACGAGACTTTTATACATGATATGTGATCTACATTCTCCGTCTATTGCATTTGCCGCGTTCAGTATAAGTCCGATAATGTCAGTTCTGCATCTATACTTCATATTTCTATTCTGTCAACATCATGGTGAATATTGAGTATTTAAAGTGAATCAAAGTGAGTACTTGATCTATGCCTTATTTTTTTATTATGTTAGAATATTGAGATCCTTAGCTAAATATCCTGCGCCATGGTAAATCTAGGTCTTTGATCTTAAGGTAAACATAATCCATCATTAGTACGTATACTAATAAAGGAGAACCTTGGAATCCATTTCATCAAAATCCCTCGTTCCTGCGAATAATACCAATTAAATTAGACTTCTGACTGAAACAATGTACGTGTCATGTCTTACCTCGTTTGCTAATAGATATAATTCTCATCAAAAAATAGGGTCAAATTCCACTTGGATTTTCCAATACGATATACTTCGCAAGCTCATTTAAGCACAGAATGAAAAACCGAAACTGTGAAGGGGATAGTGTTCAGAGAGGTTTCGGCAAGCAATAAGTTCATACTTGCAGCCACGACAATTGCATTTTTTCTCATTATGACGATGCCAAATTACAGCGTATTGGCTTATACAGAGCATGTAGGAGGAGATAAGTCACTTTCAGACACGATGTCTTTCAGGGTACTAAAAGGAGACTTGAATGTATGTTCACCTAATTACCTATATAATATAACAATATGTCAGATGGTAATGCAGGACGAAGAACTTTTGCCATTTGGAGGGGAGGGTACAAACACTACTCATACTAATAATGCTACGAACACCGCAAATTCTACAAGCAGTAATGGTTATCCGCCATATTCAATTCGGCCTGAAATGGTAATTAATGAAGAACAGCTGCAAGAGCTACTGGCCAATAGCTCTTTGAACACTTCAAAAGGAGTTGAAAGTTTAGATCAGAACGCTACTGGTACTACTCGTAGTAGTGATACTGAAGGCGAGAGCGATGGGAAAATATATGTGGATGAATATCCACAATTCGAGCCTCTGGGTATCGAACAGCCGTTAGAAGAGGAGATTATTATCGATGATTCTTCGCAAAGTCCCTGGGAAAGCAATCAACAAACACCTTTCCTAGATAACCAAACTCTATCAAATGGTGTTCATGATATAGAAGATGATTCTTCGCAAAGTCCCTGGGAAAGCAATCAACAAACACCTTTCCTAGATAACCAAACTCTATCAAATGGTGTTCATGATATAGAAGAGCCATGGTTATCGAAGGACACCATTCCTCAAGTAGACAAACATCGAGATTCCATTATGGACAATGAAGGTTCGAGTTTAGGTGACACAACTGATAATTCCAAAGCAGACACGAGCAACTCGTACAGTAGTCTTCCTATGGGAATGTAGTTGCCTTTCAGAAAGTAATCACTGAGCTAAGGCAAAATTCAGTGAATACGTCCTATTATATTTTGCTTCAGTCGGGCGAATTCTTGCTCATTTATTACACCTTCGCTCTTCAATCTAGCTATCTTAAAGAGCTCATCGGCTAGCGAATCCAGTGTAGTTAATGAAGTAACATTATTATCACTTGTATCGGGCCCCAATTGATGCTTTTCAGACAAAAACTCCCATTTATTTATCATTGCTCTAACTATATTTACTAGGAGAAGGGCTTTACTATTGGGAATATGCTCAATTATCCATTCATATTCATTCCCTGTGTTTCCATACTCATCCAGTGAAGGAAGTTCCTCGTCAGATCGAATTCGACTAACTTTCAAACTAATTCGGGCCGAAATGAAACCCTCCTTGTGGTTAATGTCGGTAATTAGTGAGTATGGTATTCCAACGGTGTTTTCCTTCAACCCATTTAACGAAATGTCTCTGATAATTATTCTCCTGTCGGTAGCATAAATAACGTAAGAAGTGAACGGTAGACCAACTAGCCTTACCTTGCTCTGGGTTATGACTAGTAGTACTTTTTCATTTATGTCCAGCACGTTACTTATCTCTGTGATTCTGTACAGCTCATCTTCATCCTTGATCGCTAACGTTGTAACTTTAGGTTCTGCATCGATATTGATTACTCTTTTCGTTCTAGAACCGAAGAGCACGTGCAATATCCTAACAGTCTACTATTTAAGCGACCGACCATGTTGCAATGCACAATTTAGATAATAATAGCTGCCTACTGGACAATCAATTCCAGTATTTAATAACGTAATGCATAGCACGAAATATCGAGGGAATCGGATATATGAAGCAGCTAGTAGATGTTAATTTTGCATCGTGAGTCCGCTCTCACAAACAAGTCATACACGGTTCGTAGAAAGCTCATAATATCGTTCTATGAAACTTGCACATCTACCTTGTTCATATTACTTTAAAATATCGAGAACCAGGTTCTGTTAACATGACGGCTCATTTTTCACCTGTTAACTGTCGGCTCATTTATATTTCTGACACAGATTTTGGGTCAAATAGTGTCAGTAGATTCGGTACCGCCGGTCATTTGGGATGCGATTAGAGCTTGGGCCAAAAATCCAACACTAGTAATCGCTACGGCGAGTCTAATCGTCTCAATTATGTTCCCTATTATCATCTCTTTGTTAATTCCCCGTTTTTTAGACCAAAACTTAAGATAGAGCATAATCAACGAGAAAAAAACACTTATTCACCGGAGCAAGAAGTTGTTTCTGGTTCCAGATTTAGACAACGATACATGAGAATTAGCCTAAAGAATACTGGTCGAAGAACTGCACATAAATGCGAAGCGGAGCTTACAGTAGTCATACCAAAACAGGCAAATGAAAACGAGTTAATGCGGTACCCATCAGATGAACCAAAGTTATTGGCTTGGGGACGTT
>JARBAV010000464.1 GCA_029237515.1 Nitrososphaerales archaeon | reverse complement strand
TTACCTGATTAGGGATCGAATGGTTTTAAATGAGGGTATTTTGATATAAGCCCATTTTCTATTTCTTGTGGAAATATACATTTATCCGTTGATGCATGCATTTTAGGTATTTTCAGAAAGGTTTTAGAGGATCCATGGTCAAACATGGTAACACGAAGAAATCAAGGGGAAAACATAGGATTAGAGCTAGAGAGACACCAGTGAATGAATTCAGTGACGATGATGTTAATTTTTTTGTTCACAGATTGGAAGAAAGATTAGAATCCGGTGAGTATCCTAAGCTAAGGGAATTAGAGAAGATGCTCAGACCACGACTATCATCCCAGAAAATAATTGCCGTGCTAGGCTATCTCCGAAGCTCGAGGATGATAGAGGTGGATCTTGATGGAAATATAATATGGCTAAGGCGTGATACTTCAGGAAATATTGGAAGTAGCACTTTAATTGATTCCGCTGTTATGAGTGAAGACTTTAGGAAGCTAATGCAAAATCACAGGCCCAGTCAAGGCCGTACTGAATAGTAACTACTGATATGGTTTCGACCTTGCAAGAAATTTGAGTACAGATTCTTATCAAGTTCTCGCCAAGTTAAGAGATTATCAAATATTGAATACGGAAACTAGGAACAGCAATAGTACATGTCTAAAGTACTATTCCATGCGTCCAGCAATTCTTTTTTTAACCTATTAATGTATACGATGGCGTCATGTTTTTAGTTTCAATGAATCGATCCATTTCATAACGATTTCAAATGCATTAACTTTTAGCTGGTCGATAGTAAGCTTATTGTTGGATACGACTTCATCGGCTAGCGCGATAACTTCGCTTATTCCCACGTTTAATTCTCGTCTCTCCCTCTCCATGAAATCACTCTGTGACAAAGGGGCATCCGTTCTTCCTCTCTCCTTTAGGTGGACGAACCGAATATGCGATGATGCATGAATTGCCAGAAGGCGAACTTGGCCAACGCGCTTGAGAACAGTTACCTCAGCAATGCTCCTTATGCCGTCAACAATTAAAATGGCATTATCTCCCTTGCGGCTCGGCATTAGCGCCGAGTGAATTTTCTTTACAACTAATTCAGCCACTGCCCCTGGACCAAACTCTTCGCGCAATTGGACCATCAATCTCCCTAAATTTGTATCATTGAGATCAAATTTAAGTCGGATAGCCTCTTCTCTAATTACGTCACCCATTGTTATAACAAGGAATCCTTTTTCCTTCAGTGAACTGGCAACTGTGGACTTTCCTGCACCTGGCATTCCAGTCAAACAAATAATGATTAGCCTGCTAGAAATCGATTCACCTGTACCTTTTTCTACCACGTCCCTTTTCCCACTACTTAAGGAGCTTACTAATCCATCGGTGATAATAAGATACTTCTTGATTGCGTTCTGTAATAGTGCATCACTATGATTTTATGAGTATGCACTTTTTTGCTTACGATAGCACTGAAACAAATGAGTTACTTTTGGAACTGGTGGCAAGTTGATCTTCCCAACTATTTATCAAATTTATAACCTTGAATGTGAAGACGATCTCTTGTGGTCCCGATCAAAAATATTCTGGAGAGGATGGAAGCAACACTGTACGCTTCTAGACCACCAAGAATTACAGCTCTCGAATCTCTAAGGTCTGAAGAGGGAAGAGACCCATTCAAAATACTGATTGGCACCATATTGTCAGCTCGCACACGAGACGAAAGTACGACCAAAATAGTACATAATTTGTTTTTGCGTTTTAGGAATAGCAAGGAATTGGCTGATGCCAACTTGGAAGAAATAAAGGAGATAATCCGAAGCATAGGATTTTACAACGTTAAGGCAGAGCGAATTCAAAATGTTTCTAGAATAATAACCAAAGAGTATAAGGGAAAAGTTCCACAATCAATAGAAAAACTCCTGCAATTGCCTGGAGTGGGACGCAAGACTGCTAATTGTGTCTTGGTCTATGGCTTTAACAAACCTGCAATACCAGTCGATGTACATGTTCATAGAATATCAAATAGAATTGGTATTGTCAATACCAAAACTCCCGAAATGACAGAGATTGAATTAGCCAATTCAACCGGCAGGAGAACTTGGACGAGAATCAACAATACCTTTGTGATGTACGGACAGAACATTTGTTTACCAAGAAACCCTCGATGTGATTTATGTCAACTTAAAAATGACTGTAATTATTATCAGCAAAAAGATACTGGATCTTAAGCATGGTTATACTAATGATTCTCATTAAGAGAACGCGGATCATGAATGTTATACAATTAGAATTTGCAATATGGAAAATGCTTTGAGGCGATGATTCGCATTCTGAGTATAATAAATATCAGCACATAATGAAAAGCATTGCTGATTGGAGAAAAAAGGATACTCACGGCTGTTGTAATGACTGACCCAAGGACCTCATAAATCGGCGAATCATCAAGAATTATTCTCCTCTAGTCCATGCTTTAAACCGGTCAATTCACTTATTCTTAAACCGGTCAAAAATTAAGGTGGATTAGATCTCTTCTTAAATACTACCAGGACCACGACCAAACCTCCAACGCCTACAAGCATTGCAAATGGAAGATAATAGACTGGAGATTCTGAAGGATCACCAAATATCAAATCAAATGAAATGGTCCCCGCATATGTATTCAGTGGGGAATTTGAGCTGTCCTTGCCATAAATTGTTACATAGCTTGGATTAAATCCATCGAGGGATAGTCTATCTGTTACTATCCTTTGACCATTATTAACTGATAAACCCTGATTATTTCCATGTCCAACGGTTATTGACTCATCTTTACTCCAACCACCAGTGTCTCGCTCATACACTTTTATGTATCCAGATTCTTCCGTGTTTACTGCGGTCCAAAATTTGTCAGAAGTACCGCCATACATGGCGATTTCAACAAACTTCTCACTTGGACTTGCTTCATGCAATCTGATGATTGTCTTAGCATCATCCCTGAGTGCATAAGACATGTTATTCTGGATTGTTAAAATCCAATTTTCTCCGATAGGTGCGTTAAAAGTGTAATTCACCGGGTTCCGCCGATCTGCATTGGACACATTGAATGGATAAACAAATTGTTCACTACTTTTTGTCTCCGTTGTCTTTATTGGTTGAATATTTTGTAAGCTTTCCTGACCCTGTCCGATCACAGAGCCATGTTGTATAAGAAACCCAAACAATAGCATTAGAAGAAGCATCGATAAAGCCACTTTGCATCTCATTCCCTTATTCACGGCAATATTGATCGTTACGGAATATTTGCCTTTATCTTGAGCGCACTTTTCTCAAAAGACCGACCGAATGTATACTATTCACGTCGAATCTCGATTTTGAAGCGGAAAGCATAGAATATGATAGAGTTGACTTGCACAGAATT
>JARBAV010000463.1 GCA_029237515.1 Nitrososphaerales archaeon | reverse complement strand
ATTACTGTTATTTGACGATTGCTGGACTGTTAATAACAACATTTGATTTGGTTATTATCAATTCCCCATTCTGTTGCGCCTCAAATATTTCATCTGCTGATTTTAAGATACGGATATCACTGGTATTATTAGTATTCCACTGCACATAGTTAATGTCAAAGAGGGGGCTATAATCAGGATCGCCTGGAACTGCTGTTGCAACTGACAACTGTGAACCCAGAGGACCTCCTTCCTCTCCCGAAAAGCCATTAAGGAAGACGAATCCTTGCTGTCTGGCCGAGTCAGAAGTGTTAGCTAAAGTAGGTGCATAGTTTACCTTAAATCCTGTAGTGTTAGATACTGAAGAAGCAACCTTTTGTGTCGAAGCATCAGTCGCTATAAAGTAAGCAATTTTTCCATCTATAAATCCTGTGGAAACGGGTATGCTCACATTACTTAAAGTCAGATTATCCATCGGCTGCCCTTGCACAAAGCTATCCTGTTTTATACTTGCATTGATTGCGATAATACTCGCTACAGCAATGGCAATCAGCACTGGTGTAAATCCAAAAAATCCCTTATTCAGATTCATCTCTTTATTTTCCTTTCCGTTCTGCATAATTAGACGGAATATCCTAAATTGTGGTATATAGAGTTTAAGGTAGGATGAACCACGTGACCGCAAAAAGGAATTGGAGTTTTTTTATCTTGCGATCATTTGGATATGTTCGCCTATTTTTCTATGACATAGATATTCAATTTGATATATTCCAGCCTCAAACCTTATCATCCAATAGTATCGAAATTAGACAATGACTTCCACAAATACCATGTGGCGACGCTTCGATATGGTCTCCATGGATCGGCTATATCTATCATTGTATTAGGCGTAGGAAGTTCTGCTAACTGGTAAGTGCGTTTCATCGCATTTCTTAATCCTAAATCAGTAACAGGCAATATGTCCTTTCGAGCCAGACAAAATATCAAAAACATGTCTGCCGTCCATCTTCCTATACCTTTTACTTTGGTTAGCTGGCTTATTATTTCTTCATCTTCCATTTCTGGGAGGTCAATCAAGTTTAATCTGCCATCAACAATGTGAGATGCAAGATCCTTAAGATATGCTATCTTCATTCTTGAAAGGCCAACTTGAGTTCTCAGTTTAAGATCTGAACTTGAAATAATTTGTTCTGGTGTCGGAATCCGATCCCTATAATATGCTAAGAGCCTATTATATATGGAATTAGCAGCACTTCCATTAAGTTGTTGATAGATTATTGCCTCTATCAACGCCTGAAATGAATCTTTTTTTACTTTCATAGAAAAACGTCCAATTTCTGTGATGATTTTGGCAAGTCGCATGTCTGCGTAGCAAAGGTGGTTCACATAATTGGTATTCAAGTACGAGTACTCATCATGCTTACCATTGTATTATTGTATTTCTAAATCAGATATCGAAAATCAGGATTACCAAGGAATTCGAAATAGCTAATAGGTTGTATTGTTGAATCCTCAATGCCTTGAACTGCGCTCTCTTAACTTTGCATATTGATTCGTGCACATAGGACTAATCTTAATAATGAATGCTGAGAGTATGTACAAATTAGTTCAGTCTATGGCACTCAAGTATAGCAAAGAGTGTGTTGATAATTTTCGTATGGCTAATATTACACTCAAAAATAAGTTCTCAATTCTTGCAAATGTATAGTCTTTCTCAGTATCCTTTTGATATAAATAAGTGAAGAATCATTTTGAACAACATATGCCCATAATCTCAATTTCGTTGTATCCTGGAAGGACGAAAGAACAGAAAACCGCATTTGCAGAAGCAGTAACCGAGGCAGCTATACAGATACTGAAGACCAAACGTGAGCACATCATTATTACTTACGATGAAAGATCCCAAGAGAATTGGTTCATAGCCGGTAAGCCGCTTTGAATCATTCATTTAATTCCAGGATATTGTTGAATCAGATAAAGAGTAAAGAGTAAAAATCAGTTGGTTCCGAACAAAGATCGCAAACAATTACCTATTACAGTTGGGATCCTAATCTTTGAACAGGTCGAGGTCTTGGATGTCGCTGGTCCATTTGAAGTGTTCTCAGTAGCCCGGCTGAATGAGGAGAGACGATCCATTGAACCCTCACCGTTCAGAATATTATTGTTAGGGAAAACACTGGATCAGGTCACGGCAGTCGGGGGTCTGCGTCTTATTCCTGATGTAACTTTTGATAGTAGTCCCGAACTTGATTTGTTAATAATACCCGGAGGATGGGGTACTCGGATTGAGATAAATGATGTCAAGTTTTTGAATATGATTGCTGATCGAGTTGCACACACAAAGCTCACTGCATCGGTGTGTACAGGGTCGAGCCTTCTTGGACGGGCAGGGCTATTAGACGGACGTGAGGCGACAACACATTGGCGAGCATTCGATTTCCTTCGTAAAGCTTCTCCCATGGTGAAAATACGGAAGGACGTCCGCTTCACTTTAGCTGAACCAATCTTCACATCTGCGGGTGTTTCAGCTGGAATCGATTT
>JARBAV010000462.1 GCA_029237515.1 Nitrososphaerales archaeon | reverse complement strand
GATATAAACCTAGATTCAAGTGCAACCCAATAGCAGAGAAAGCAGGAAATGTTCCAAACCCCTTTTTTACATCCTTTTTTTGAAGTAGCTTGAAGTTTTCGTCTCGTATGAAATCAACATCACTTTCCACAATAATCCTATCTTACTTAGCAGTCAAATCAAGAAAGATATACACTATTTGACTTTCAACAAATATGATTAGATCAGAGGCAACAAACCAGATGAGGGATTATTTCCGATCTATAGAATCGTCTAGGATATTCTAATATCTGTTCCTCGATATAGCTATTAAAGTCTGTCTGACATACTATTACATGGGAGACTTTGAGCTTTTAGCATTTAACAAACCCCCCTTTGTTCTTGTCATTGTTAAAAAATCTTAGAGATGATTCCCATATCGATGGTCCTCGCAAGATAACACCTTCTTAATAGAGTCATTACCATATATCCGTAGCTATGTTTCCTATATTAGAGAATTGATAGTATTCAATTATATGTTTGTAAGAACATCCAAAAGACAATATTGAATTACTAATAAAGGGATATGAAAAAGCGGGTAGTGATGAATAAGAATTGATCGCCGAAGTACTATTTCTTACTATCTTTATTTTTATAGTGATACTCTTGATGTCAGTCCAAGAATCATATGGACAATCCATAATTGACATCTTCTTTCCTGCAAAAAGCGATGATGACCGAAAGCAGGAGATCTACAAAATAGTAGAGCCACAAGTCTATCACTTTGAGTTAAACGATATATTTGGTATATGTGAAGAATTGGATGTCATAGAATTGACTGATAGCATATTTGAACAAGAGAAACTTGAAGGCACTGAATGTACTGCGTCGAAGATTAAATTGAAAGTTAATAATGCTTCAATAAGTTTACTTCTTAAGAGTAAAGACGAATTTGCTGGCAGAGGAAATATTAAGTAGAACATCTCCGATGGCCAAATCCCAAAGCAAGTATTGTCAGGTAGTATGAGAAAATTCGATGATACCTAAACAAAATTAGAAAAAAACATAAATCCTAACCCAAGATTACAATCCCTTAACTGATAGTTTAGCTCAATCAATAATATCTACCGTATATGAAAGAATCGAGTGCCTTGACAAAATAATAAAAGCTTAAAGATGTTTTTCATGATTCATAATTGTCAAAAGCGCCGCATTCTTTGCTGCAAGTTCGGCAATTCTCTGGTCAGTATCATCACTTCCAATTATTACAACATCCCTAAGCTCCGGTCTTAACTTGTGAACTAATAGTTGTATAATTTGAGGTTCTCTCCTTAGTGCATCGTACCTAGTTCCTGGTATAACGAATTTTTCATTCATATAGAATAATGTCGTAGCGCCTAAAGCTCCCATTTTTATTGCAGTATCTCTTTGTTCAATTCCAGACTTTACAGCAAAGCTTAGTTGTTTCAGTAAGACTGCGTAGTTATATTTACCTAAAGCAACAGAACATTTAGGAAGAACACATTCTCTTGGAACAGATGATAAGATGTGTGAAAAAATTCTATTGCCTTTAACTGACATCTTTGTTCCAATTCTGCTAGTCTCTATTAGGTCTTGCATTTTTAAATGTTTTATTAATGTCTTTACCGATCCTTCGCCAAGATTGAGTTCTTGGCACAGTAAATCTCTACTAATATGGCCATTATTCTTGATGAGTTGAAAGGCTTTGAATACATGTGCAATATCAAAGGAAAGAACTCTGCTTGGAGCATATCTGCCTGAGGTTTCTTGGAGAACCTTTACGTACATATGCATCTCTTTTGTATGTGATGTGTTATGAATAGGTACTAATATGAATTTATCGTGTGTGCCGTAACTAAATAATGCAATGGCATTTTAAATGAGGCATTCAAATATAGAATTATATTCGAGGGTGATAACAAAATGCTTAATAGAATCATTGAAAAAAAAAGAAGATAATTTTGTCGGTCTCGACAAAGTAATTGCAGACTTGGATAATACTGGTAATTATTTCTTGGATGTTTTTAACAACAAAGGCGTTGATTTGGGAATTCTAAGACTTAGAAAAGGAGAGACGGATACCCAACTTCCCCATTCAGTGAATGAGGTCTATTTTATAGTTGAAGGAAATGGATTTATAGAAATAGAAGGTAAGCTAAAACCTGTTAAAAAGGCAGATTTTATCTTTGTTTCTGCAAATATACAACACAGATTTATTGTCGACGATGAGGATTTAGTAGTAATCTATTTTTTTCCATCGTAGGTCTATATATTGGCTCAGATTTAAAAATTGAAGTGACTGTTTATGATAGATTGATTATAGGATAGTTTATCCAATGAAAGCAATTATTCATCCAAATTGCATGATTTGTGTATGATAAAGAAACATGTTGGATGAACTGGCCAAGAGTTTATATACTAGATAACTGTCTAGTATCTAAATTAAATGTCTAACGTTAACATGCTGTTAGTAAAGGAATCCTCTGGTCTACCAAAAATTGCAATATGCGTACTATTGGCTATACTATTGTTTGGCATGTTTGTTGTAGGATATGATCAAGGCCAGTTATTTAGTCTAGCAGAAGGACAAAAGGCATTTGATGATATGTGGATGCATGAATTTTATCATGACTTGAGACATGCAGCAGGCTTTCCTTGCCACTAATTTGCCTCTGAGTTTACACCAAAAATGATGGGAAATGAAAACCCTTGCTTTTATTCTAATAACGCTTATTTCTGGGGCCATTGCGGGAACAATACTTGGTTTAATCAATCAGCTATTAGTCGAACCATATATTGATCAGGCCATCGAAATTGAAGTACAAAATACCGTGGCATCTGGTGAGCCTGTAGACCTTGATGAGCTTGTACAATATCGCTTATGGCAGAAAGGTGGGGAGATTGTTGCAGGAACAATTTTGGGTACCTCAATATCTGCATTATTTGGAATAGTCTATGTCTACTCTAGGGATTCCCTTCCTGGTTCTAACAACAAGAAGAAAGGATTAATCCTCGCTGGAATTATGTTTTTCGTAATATTCTTAATTCCTGCGTTGAAATACCCGGCAAATCCTCCAGCTGTCGGAGATCCGGAGACTATCGAATACAGAGAAAGCTTGTATATCGGCATGTTAGTCATTTCTGGATTTACCGCTTTGGGTGTTGCAGTACTTTATAGAAGCTTGGGTCAAAACCGCAAAGAGTCAAGAAAGATCATTGTGCCCGCAATCTATGCTGTGATTATCGCTTTGGCTTTTACAGTATTGCCTAATAACCCAGATGAGGTTGCAATATCAGCCGATTTGCTCATGAATTTCAGAATTGTCACTACTATAACAATGGGAATTT
>JARBAV010000461.1 GCA_029237515.1 Nitrososphaerales archaeon | reverse complement strand
ATTTCTTTCATCATTCCTTCATCCATCATTGGAAAGCATATATTCATGCTCATCGCGTGTTCGAATTCCGCTTCTGAATTTGTCATATTAATCATATTCATTGCATTCTGTAGTTCCTGCGGGTCAGCCTCTATCATACTACTATTCATTCCATTCGAGCCGTTACCTGACATCATCATCTGTTGAATCATTTCATTCATCGTCATGTCCTGAGTTTCATTACCCTCAGTATCAGCATCTGCTTCAAATTGACCTGAAATTATATCGCCAGGGGTGGTACACATCAATGGCATAGCCAGTACACCCATCTTAAATGGCATATGCGACATATTTCCCCCCATCATCTGCATCATCCCATCACCTGTTTCATTGTCCCCGTTACCACCCATCATCATTTTACTCATTATGTTCGTAGGTGATTGTCCGTTTGCTACTGATACGAATGTTGGTAGGAATAAAGACCCAACAGTTACAGTAAAAGCCAACGCCGAACACAACACACTTGTATTTGATCTATTCATTATTCCTAAACTTCCAGAATCTTCAGGGATATATTTGGTTAACTTGTTAAACTATCAATTAATGCTAACGATGATCGTTTACTAGAGTTTGTTGGTTGCTATTCTTGTCGTTGTAGCCTAGACAATGAAACAACGGGTCATGATGTCATGATGTCGTTCTAGCAAGAAAATCATGCAAATCGAAATCCTAATCTCACGGGCACAAATGCAAAGATGGATGGATCCATGATCATTTAACGAACAGGATACCAGGAATACAACTAATTTTGGATATGTTTATACTTAGTTTGAATGGAATTGCGTATGCGTTAATCGCGGAATAGTTAGGTAGTATTAGACCTACGATAAATGTTACATTATTAAATCACTCAGTATTATTGCGATGTTTTTTGAATCATGGCACCTATGAGTATCTAATCCAAGCTTTGGCTTGGAGTTAAGCCTGAAACATTTATTGAGATCGAATGTCCTTAAGTAGATGTCTTATCAAACAGACCATTTTACTACTTTCCAATATCTAATTCTATTAATTTAATCTATATGATCAATGCAATTATGATCGTAAAATACGCGAATACTTTCAGCGAGATCGTTCACTAATTTTTCTCGTTTGGATCTAGGTTTTCGTTTTGAATTTGCGATCTCAAATTGCCATCCCCCATGTTCTTTTACAGTGTATCCTCCAAAGAACTTAGGGTCATCTTCTTCGCATGGAGACCCTGGGGAGATTGTATAACCTTTCTTTATTAATAGTGAATTTAAGCCATATTTGTAATCCCAACCCCAGCCAGGATTAAATTTTACCATTTGTTGGATGGTCCCCTTATTACGAGTTCCGACACTTATGTCAGACGCGTTATCATCTTTTCCATGGAAGTCAAATAGAAAAACGAGTCGGTTACTACATATTCTGTTAGTGCGAATTTCTTGAGCAAATTGGGCGATCCTTGAATGATACTCGTCAAAATATAATTCTGCTTCTGACACCTCACAACCGCATTTTTTTTCTCTGTTGGCATCAATATATATTCGATGACTGTTGAACATGACTACATAAGGCCATTCACTAGTTAATGCAAAAATCCTCTCTGCCACACCAATGGTGATATCTGAAGTAAATAGATCGGGATCTTTGTTAAACTGGGATACTGGACAATCGGGTCTTAAGTTAGAACGCTGTCTTTCGTCAACTCCAATGGGGTGTTCTGTGCCGTCATGAGGGCATGTAAGCACGATTGGTAAAGTTCCCGCCTTGGTGCTTACTAAATTTTTAACTGTAAACTTTATTTCAGACACAGATCTTCACATCAAGACGGAAGTATTTTAATCAGTTGTTAGACAGGTAGAATAACATGAGCCTGTTTCGTAATTCTTCAATCTCCTGATCATACAAGGCAAAACATTTTCCTAATGAGTTATGTGCTGACATACGAAGATCATATGCCAGGTTATCGTACGAAGAAGTATTAGCACTACGAAAAAGGTACAATTAATAACTTTCTGGGTGAAAAGACAATTTACACTTCCAATTAGAAAAAGTCAAAGCTTATGAATGCAAAACTGTGTACTTTATTCCTGTCTAGGATTGGAAGAAAGTCAAAGCTTTGGACTTGATTTCGAAATTATGGTTTGGCAATTATGCTAAAGTGTCATCACTTTTGTTGAGTTAGCGGCCCTTGTAGCTAATTTTAGTGATATTAAAGCTCTTTCTGCTCTAGAAATAGACCTAGTATAGTTGTATGTTGAGGACTATCAATAAGATCAAGATCACAGTAATCATTAAATGATTGTGCAATAACGTCAAAATAGGGTACCCTTGGCCAGAACATACACTCATGAAACATTTGAAAAGAATCTCACGGATCTACGGTTACCTCGGACCTTTCCCTTTGTGAAATGGGCTGGAGGAAAAACTCAGTTATTGGATAGACTTGATAAACTTCTCCCTTTAACATTTAACAGATATTTCGAGCCCTTTTTGGGGGGAGGTGCCTTCTTCTACCATCTGGTTTTTGAAAGGAATCAGAGGTTTGTTGCGTATTTATCTGACATAAACCAAGAACTGATTAATGTAAATAGGTTGGTTAAATCAAATGTCAACGAACTAATAGATGTTCTTGAAAGATACAAAATAGAATATCATAAAGCGCCTCAAAATTTTTATTATAAGTTAAGAGATGGATTTGATACTGAAAATAGAACCTCTGTAGAAAAGGCAGCCAGGTTTATTACACTCAACAAAACTTGTTATAATGGACTCTATCGAGTAAATTCCCAAGGTAAGTTCAATGTTCCTATGGGAAAATACAAGAATCCGATCATATGTGATAGTAAGAACCTACGTAACGCTAGTCTGATACTAAACACATTAGAAACTCATCTTTATTGGAAGGACTATCATAAAATATTGACTGACAAGACCCAGAAAGGCGATTTCGTTTATTTAGATCCTCCTTACGATCCTCTGACTTCTACTGCAAATTTTACAGGTTATACTGGTGCTGGATTTACTGAAAGAGATCAAAAATGTCTAGCTGAGATCTTTAAGGAATTAGATGCTAGAGGATGTAAGATTCTCCTAAGTAATTCCGATACTGAGTATGTTAGAGGGTTGTATGCTGACTACGCGAAAAACTTACATCAGGTTACTGTAAGAAGGAATATCAATAGTACAGCATCTAAGAGGTTAGGGTATACAGAGTTATTAATCTGTAATTACTCTAACTAATAGACATATATTCTAACAATATTGGCTATACAAACTACGGATAGCAAAGAAAAATGAAAGCGACTTATTGAAAAGTGGAGGACACCTGATAGGTTATATTCCTGTCAAGAGTGGCTACTTAACATATAAGAAGTAGAACTACTAGGAAGAGACTAGGTTAACGTGTCTAACCGCATTCCATGGATTCGCCGTGCCCTGGTTGGACCAGCCAAGAGATGTAGGGCATGTCTACCCGAATTCGCAACATAGGTACTTAAAACATAGTGGAAAAGTTTAGGAAAAGGTAGTGCGACCGAGAATTTGTCGGAATGGTCGTCACTACCTACCATGCAGATTTAGGAACTCGTACTAAGAATAGAGATTTAGAATAAAAGACATTCCGGAACATGGTTATCTTTCTTTCATAGTAGGCCATAAAAGGTCACAGCAGAAAGAACTATCAGTGCAAGAGCAATAACTATTCTGACATCCTGGGTATTGAATTTAATGGAAACATTAGACCTCTTTTTACTCACCAATCACCTTTACTAATACTCTTTTATTTCTCCGACCATCAAATTCTCCATAGAATATTTGCTCCCACGGGCCGAAATCTAAATTTCCATTTGTGATGGCAACTATAACCTCACGACCCATTATTTGTCGTTTTAAATGTGCATCAGCGTTATCTTCCCCTGTTTCATTGTGTTCATACTGATCTGTTGGATCATGGGGTGCCAATTTTTCTAACCATTTATCAAAATCTTGATGCAATCCACTTTCGTTATCATTTATAAAAACGCTAGCCGTAATATGCATAGCATTAACCAAGCAAAGTCCTTCATTTATTTTGCTTTCTTCAACTATCTTTCTCACTTTGGAAGTAATATTAACATAGGCACGTCTAGTTGGAGTATTAAAGGTAAGATATTCTGTCTTAGATTTCATCTCAAGAATACGAGTATGATATGTTTGTTATAATTCTAGCTAAATGTTGCTACATAAATTACAATGCCTGTTTTTGAAATACTCGAACTTGAGTCTCAAACAAGTATCCATCTTATTCCTAATTCAAATTTTGAAATAAATTGATTGGAAATGCAATAGAAATAGGCTATGTGATCTGCATTTAGTTGTTTCTGTATTCACTAATAAATCATCTAGGAGCAGCGTAACAGTAACATAGACTAGCAAAGAGCGGTTTTATTATATCTAGTTAGCGTTACGTATGAATAGGTAGGACGGTTGGACTCAATAAGCTGATCGTCATACCTAAGTCAAGCAGTTGTCCCATTATGCTATCGTTGTTACAACTCTGAGAAAGTTGAGGCAATTGCATAAAAGGTATTCCGGAACTTTGTTATCTTACAGTCAAAAATAGTTTATAGCACAAGTAACAAAATGACTCCTGCAGCTCTATACTATATTATATTCCAATATTACCAATTGTATTTTTTGCTTAGCTATCATATAAGACTGGTTTGCCCGTCAAAGACTAAGCAACTTTGCATTATCTTTACCTTGTACTCGTTTTTCCTATTATTTATAATATATAGAGGAATTTCCAAGACAATCTTTTCCAATTCCTTTGCTAATTTCAAGGGAATATCGAAATACTACGAATATAAACGATATTGGAGATATAAGCGATATTACTATTGACTCCCGAAAAAAAGAAGTCCCCTAGTTTTTTCCTTGTTTCTTTTTTTCTGTTTTCTTCTCTGTGGTAAACCGCTCCAATCCATATGTATTGAGATCCACAAATTTTATTCCTTCAGCAAGAATAGGATTTTTTTCTTCTATATATTTAAAGAGTCGTTGGCAAACGCTTCGATAGTCTGCGTGTCCTTGGGGCAAAGTTCTAAGTTCGATCATATGGCATGCTTCGCGTAAGTTGATTTTCAGAAAATATGGGTATCTAAATGCAAAATTTACTACGTATTGCGCCTGTTCTGGCATCCGATTAGATAGTATCTCGTAAACGTCGCTACATTCATACATACAATCTCTAAATTCCTTAGAGATCCCTAAACTTACAATCTCATCCGGGATATCATAACCGTGTTTGGTGGATAGCAATTGTCTTTCAGTCGTAAGAAGTCTATGCCGATGCAGATCACGAAACATGCCAAAATTAGTAAGCAGCTCAAATGTATAATCAACCATCTCGAATGCTCTACCCGGTCTATGTCTTCTATTCGATCGAAATTTAGTGTACATTCGTATTATATTTATGCGCTCATTTTTTTTGAGAGATCGTACATATTTGATAATACTTTCCAATGACTGCCCTTTAGCAAATTCATATAGTATGGCTGCTGCGACTTTGACTTCGGCTTCAAAATTATCAGGAAACTCGAGTAAATTGATGCTCTCAGGACTTCTATTTACTTGAATATTCTTTAAATGAAGTTCGGAGAGTCTGGTTATGGCTTTTCTCGTATTAATGAAGTAGTCTTGTAATAGTTTGCCATATTTTTCATCATTTGCTCGTCTTATGAATGAAGGAATAATCTTGTCAAGCTCATCATGCAGGTGACTTGCTAAATTCCTTAATTCACTCAAGTCTGATGCGAATATCTTGGATAGTAGGTATTCAAATGCTCTGCCATTACCAGTGATTCCAATATTAGTGAGTGTTGATGCTGGCAAAATGCCTCTTAATATGTCCAATGATTTGGCCTTAATGGTTGATCGGTAGATTCTATTTGCCGACTCTATATCCTTAGATTCTTTTAGATTGTTGTACGATACATCATGTCTTGTATTGGAATCAAAGAAGTAGAATTTTTCAATAGGCTCTCTCTCTTCAAGATATTTCTGCATTGGACTGATATTTTTAGAATATAGGTCAAATGCATGATCACAAGCCTGAATATATTTGTCTGAGAATTTAGAAGACATAATAAGCTCCTCGTGATAATATTTGTAATTACCTCTGATTTTCTGATCCAATGCTACATAGCGAGATGATTTCTCTAGATAAGATAATCCAATCCTTCGATCCTCAAGTTTCTTGGCCGCAATATTTGAAATCCACTCTACTGCAATTTGAGCTTCACCTAATTCAGCTACGGAATCATCTCCGTATTCTAACAATACTCTATCATAAAATTCTTTACCTCGATTAGGATTACGAATAAATTCGTCCAAAAAAACTCGTCTCATAGTCTTATCTGTTCTAGAGTATCTAGACATCAGTGCTCCTCTATCGACTTGCTTAGGAGTAATAATGGCGAAAATGTTCTTGTCAGTATTTGAAAAATGCG
This sequence comes from Nitrososphaerales archaeon, assembly GCA_029237515.1. GTDB lineage: Archaea > Thermoproteota > Nitrososphaeria > Nitrososphaerales > Nitrososphaeraceae > TH5896. The sequence continues at coordinate 930 of JARBAV010000461.1, read as the reverse complement.
CTTGGAGTATTGCTGTTTCTTCCTCTATGAAGGTATCATAGAACAGATTTTCATTTTTAATTTGATCAGTCAATTTCTTCAGCTGCTATCAAGTACTATTTTAGGTATTTGCTTTTTTTCGGGGGAATCAAAATCTCTGTACGTCTGCCTTTCATTTTGATCTATTATCATTATCGACAAGGGATTGAAGCTCATTCCTTCCAGTTCGCTAGCATTTCCTCTGAAAACAGTTTCTTTATTGGATTTAGTAAGGTATTCAAAGACCCATACTTTCAGCGTAGAAATATTTATTCCATTAAACTTAAGGAATTTGACAATGTCTGATTGCATGAAATTCTTTGAAGGATCATTGGGCCAAGGACGAGGGAGCAGAATCACACTTTTCTTATCCATTATTGCATTGATCAATTCTTTTTTCTTTTTTTCTATATCACCAGAAACGTGAAACGAAAGTACATATGATTTATCTAATGGTATCTTAGATTTAGAAGAAGCGACTTGTATAGAGCTTATTCCAGGAATGATCTCAACAGTGTCATCTCCAAAAATCTCTAGTAATCTATCAACAACTTCTGATTCAGAAAAGTTGGCGTCTCCAGTAAAAGGTACAGTACAATATTCTCCATCTTTCATTTTATTATAGACATCTTGATATACAGACTCTTGATTCAGCATCGTTACATGATAAACCTCCTGTCTAGTCCTATCGATTATGCTCTCTATGGTGTCCAATGTGTATTTGTATCCGATTATATACTTGGACTTCTCGATAGCTTCTATAGCAACGCATGTCAAATATTGTGGGGAACCAGGTCCAACTCCAACAATAAACAAATATTTCTGCAAGGTATATCTTCTAACAATCCCCTATAGCTATTCCTATATAAGAACCACATTGAGATTATCGGATTACTTCTGGCTGTCCGGATT
>JARBAV010000460.1 GCA_029237515.1 Nitrososphaerales archaeon | reverse complement strand
AGAAGTTCGTCACTATCCCTTTCACTTAGCTCTCTAAATCTTCGATATTCGATTTCCACAGCCTCGGGATGAAAACCATATTCGGCCAAAATATCAATAGGTTTCTTTCCCGACTTGAACTCCCTATAAAGAGTTTTAAGATCTTCTGAACCTAAATGCGGGATATCTATTAGATAGTCGATAAGGCCTGTACTTACTCTTGATCTTACTTGCATTGGCGCAGTGGAGCTTCGATCTCCATGTTCTTCAGGATTGAAAAGGATCATTTCGCTTTGTTTTTTTGACTTTTGCGTCGTACTTCTACTTAGTACTAACCCTTCCCTCGATTTTAAAAGGCTCTTTTCTTTCCATACGTTTTCTACACTGGTCCCTAGCTTTAAGGCAATATCCTTTGGTTTCATAGAACCTTCTGAAATCAGCCGCCAAATTTGCTGCCGTTTACTTTGCGGTTTTTTAGATATGTTAGTATGGTCCATGATATAGTATAGTAAGTAATCATGTTAATAAGGTTTTACTCATGCCAGGATGGGGTAGCCATATTATATCTGTACACAGCCCATACTTGAGCTACTAACTAACTTATCACAGTAAGTATGTATGTATGTTGCTCATGAGTAACTCACGACCACTTCTAATTGAATTTCAAGACTGCATGAAATATCATTGTCTAAATCATGATATACAGGTCTGCATCAATCTTGAACGGACTTTCTTCGTTTACCGGGCGACCTATTTCCACCTTTCCAAACGCTAAGGCGAAGCTTCCATCTACGGTACTTCAATTTCTGAACATCCTACACTTCGGACAGAATGGATTTCTCTCAATGCTCGATAATTTATCTCACCTGCAGTCATGAAGCAAATCCGCAAATTCAGATCTATTTCTAGAAGCCTTCTACTTACTTCAAATCCATCCATCCCTGGCATATTGATATCAATGAGCAACATATCGCAGAATCCGGGTTCAAAGACATCCAGAAATTGCGCAGGATCATTAGATGTGTATACTATGAACTTGAATCCTATTTCGCCCCTCGGGATAAGATCTGATTCTAGAATTGTTCTGAAGGTAGTAGTAACATCCTTATCATCATCTAAGATTGCTATTCTCTTGTGCGCACTATCCGGTCTGAACTTTGTAATTTCATGTTTTATTCTCTGTGTCATATACTGGACACACCCAACCCAACTCCAACATCGTGCCAAGCACTGCAAAGTATGACGCAATCACCATATAATAGAGAGTATTGTCTAGTGACCTCTAGATTGGGACCGCTTGGGAGGCAATTTATACCATAGAACGACCCGATATCAATAACATCCATAAACTATCTACAACCTTTCAATCTATTTACTTATGAGCTATCTATTTATCACTTCTTAAAGAGAGCGCCTTAGAACATATGGACATTTGTTAAGAAATAGCCATTTCTAGCGTCATATTCTATTTGTAATACTAAATCCTAATAAATTCACAACAGCGATAAGCAAGATGTAAGAAGGGAAATGAGGATAAAGTACTATGCGAATTCCCCGACTACTGTCCAAGATGTGGCTAAGGATAGCTAGTGGCATTCATGAGACAGTCGAACCGAATCACGCCGTCGGGATGAAAAAGCTCATTTTTGCGTCTGAGTTATCGGCAGGTGGAATCCCAGTGTACAGAGAACTAAACCAGGCCCTATATGATAAAGCCATAAATGATAAACATATCCGAAATTTGGAACAAGATACGGATCTAATTAAGGTGGAAGCATTAACTGAAACGCAAATGTCTCCAAGGGCATCAAAAACCGCCAATGTTGTGTTGAATAGCCCGATCAAAAACAAGGATTTATGGAAGTTGAGGAGAATTATGATAGTTGATGACGAGAGAGATGTCACCTTCCTATTTAAAATAATTTTGGAAGGTATGCATCACGACGCAACTTTCAGTTGCAAAGTAGACTCGTTTAACGACCCACTTACTGCGTTGGAAAATTATCAGGAGGGCCTATACGATCTAATAATTATAGATATAGTGATGCCCAACATGGACGGATTCAAGCTGTACAAAGAATTAAGAAAGAAAGACAAGAACGTGAAGATTTGCTTCTTGACAGCGGGTGAAATGTACTATGAGGAGTACAGAAAACATGTAATTCCAGAGGTATCTCCAGATAAGATTATCCGGAAGCCGATCTCAAATGCTGATTTGGTTAGGATAATAAATGAGTATTTTATACCCTAGCTTTTGTTGCTTAAATGCAACCTTTCAGTTACCACTAATTTTTTGCAGAAATAAAGGAAGTACCTTTCTACACTAGATTAGCTTCCGAGGTCTCATTATCACCAGTTAAGTCCGATGATTCTTCTCTAAAATCCTCGAGATAAATATCCATATATCTCTTCAATCTCTCCCATGATTTTCGTATATCTTCGTTTGCGGGTTTCTTGATGGAGTACTTTCCTGCAAATGGGATTTCCTCGATTTCAATGGACTCTGTTGCTGGAATACTTTGGTATTTTGGGATTCTGCCTGTATCTTCAGTGAATTCACTGCCTATTCCTCCATGTAGTTTTTCGGATAGGTTTAGCAATGAATGCTCTCCTGCAATTTGTTCTGTATCATTGAGGTACCATCTTCTCACCTCTTTTTCGACGCTCTGTGCTTCTGCAGATGAAACTCCTGTTAAATCCTTAATCTCGAGCCAAAGATTTTCAGGCAGATCTCTCCTATATTTCTTGTAGAATTCGTTCCATAGGGATACTCTCAGTACTGACTCGCGTAACAATTGTTTTCGATGTTCTTCGTCACGTGGGTATATGATATCTTCACCATTTTTTGTGACTCTAAATTTTCCTCTTCCCTCAAGTAGCCCATAGCTAATAAGACTATTTATTCTCCTGTAAAAGCCTCCACTTGTTGGTGTCTTGTATCCTAACACGAGAGCAAGATCATTTGCATGAATCTGCCGATCTACACTTTTGACATTATCATATATCTTCTTGATATCGTTGAAGGCACCTGAATTAAATCTAATCTCAGGAATTTCATATGAACCAATTCGCAATTTGCTTGATTATCTTTCCATTTATCGTTATTAAATTTGCTTTATTGTGGAACACACACCTTCACGATCCAAGTCTCCATCTCCTTGGCTAATCATAGGGTCTAGGCGCTTGGGCTAGTCGAGTTGCAGGTAACAATCAGGCCTTCTGAAAAAAAGGAGGACTGTAGTACATATGACTGAGCGGGAAATTCAAAAACATAGGAGAAATGATTTGCTATATCTATTTAGTACAAATCATGCGTGATAGGTCTTCATTGCTAAGATGAGTCTGTCAATATCGCCTTCGTTATTGTAAAAATGAGGTGATACCCTAACTCCTCCCCCACGCGCAGATACTATTATTTGCCTTTTCGCTAGATATCCGACCAAATGCTCGGGTGATCGACTCTTGAAAACAATAATGGCAGATCTATGTAAGTTTGCAAGAGGAGAAAGGATCTGAATTTTCAATTCAGCAAGTCTTTCGATTAAATATTGTGTAAGATAACGAATTCTTTCCTCGATTCTAAAAATGCCAATTTTAGAGATGTATCTAACAGCTGCCTTTAGAGCAATTATATTTGGAAAATGCGGCGAACTGATCTCAAATTTAGAAGCGTTCTTGGACATTCTGATTTTCATGTTGTCAAAATGCTCTTTATTCTCTTGTCCAAATTGACTGAAGAATGGGGGATTCAGTTCTGATTCCTTTTCGAGCAATTTACTTTGAATGTAAAGTGTTCCAATTCCAAAGGAAGAAAGCAACCATTTGTGACCATTACCTACGGTAAAGTCAACCCCAAATTTTCTAACATCGAATTTCAATGCTCCGATCGACTGGGTTGCGTTGACAACCAGATAGAGATTCTTTTCGTTACAGATATCACTTAGTGCCTCCAAGTCTTGCTTGAATCCTGTTGAATACTGAACATGACTAGTGATGATCGTTCGAGTTTTTCTTTCTATTGCCTTCCGAACCCGCTCAATGGGCACCGTCCCATTTCGAGATTGAACTATTGTCATATCTGCTCCCTTGTTGATCCACGGTAGATTTGAAGATGGAAACTCCAAATCATTTGATATTGCATGACCACGGTGAGCGAGCAAGTGAGCTATGATATTCATCCCCTCGCTTGTTGAATGCGTGAACGCGATTTCCTCTAACCGAGCCCCAATAAAGGCAGCGTATATTTTTCGAGCTTCTTCAATATTGTCGATCCATTTCTGCCAGCGAGTTCCGCCGTAGAACTTGTTCTCTTTATAAAATTCTGATACCGCGTATTCAACTTGACTTGGGATCGGAGAGATTGCCGCATTTGCCAAATATGAATATTTTTTGGTAACTGGGAAGTCTTCTCGAAGTCTATTCCATTGCGTAGATTTCAATTTGTATGTCTTCAGATCAAACGGGCTATATGATTTTCCTCCTGAAATCTGATTAGTTAGACTGATGGCAGTGCACACGAGAACTTTTTGTTAGTAGTAGTTCTCAGAAATCGACGTGTTTCCGAACATATATGAAGACCATCAATATAGATCATATAGGGCGATTTCGATCTAGGTATTCATTGTAGGGTATTGTGAAATATCACCCCATGCTGTCAAATTACAAGATAGGGGTATAATAATCTCTGGAATCAAACGTACTGACTAAAAAAAATTTAGCTTCAACCTTTCTTAAGGGAAAGAGACGGGGCGATAAGATCTTTCGTGGGACAGTTATCGCTGCTGCGGGTTATAGTGCACTTATGCTAATCCTTGTCGCCTTCGCGGTAGGCGAGGGAGCCCTTCCGATATTTTCCCATGAAGGCTTTCAATTTATCACGGGTACCGATTGGAACGCTGTATACGGGCGCGAGTCATTTGGTGCATTGCCCTATATCATCGGTACCTTGCTTAGTTCCGCCATAGCGATGGCTATTGGCGTGCCAATAAGTCTCGGGATAGCCATTTTTGTTACAGAGATGGCTCCTCATCGTATTAGTACTCCCCTATCCTTTGTAGTTGAATTACTCGCCGCGGTTCCAAGCATAATATATGGCCTATGGGCTTTGTTTGTATTTAGATTCTGGATAAGAGATCTGATTGAACGTCCACTTTACGAGCATCTTAGTTGGATCCCTTTTTTTGACAAAACACCTTTCGGGCTGGATATCTTTACCGCAGGGATAGTGCTTTCAATTATGATAATTCCAATTATTTCTTCAATAACGAGGGAAATACTTCGAGTTGTCCCTAATTCTCAGCGAGAAGCTGCATATAGCCTCGGTGCAACAAGATGGGGAACCCTTCGGACCGCAGTTTTTCCTTACGCAAAATCAGGCATCCTCGGTGCTTCATTTTTGGGATTGGGACGCGCAATTGGCGAAACTATTCTTGTCACGATGATAATTGGAAACGCAATCGGTCCGGCCGCAATCCCGACCACCCTGTTTTCACAAGGACAATCGCTAGCAAGCCTTATTGCAAATGAATTCAACGAAGCAGCATCAGATTTGCATCTTTCGGCTCTAATTGGGCTGGGAGCTATCCTGTTGTTACTATCAATGGTAATTAATATAGGTGCAAGGTTAATGGTTTCGCGAATGGTCAAAGCTGTTCCAGGAGGGCGAGAATAGATGTCTGAAAATACTGGCAAGAAAGAGCGATTCCATAGGAGAGAAGTGCAGAGGGCTATGGTCAAAAACGCAAGAAAGGCTAAGATCATCGATAAAATAGTAAGCATATTTGCAATCGCATGTGTTATTTTAGCAGTAATCCCATTGACTAGCATATTAATCGAGGTCATAAAAAACGGAATTGCAGCATTCAATTGGGATTTCTTTACCGGAAGACCTTCTGCTATAGGTCGAGCTGGTGGTGGCATAGGCCCTGCTATTCAGGGCACTTTGATCGTGGTAGGTTTGGCGACAATGATCGGAGCACCAATTGGAATACTTACCGGTATCTATTTGTCAGAGTTTGCTGGGAATGGGCCTTTTCCCAATGGGGTCCGATTTTTCAATGAAGTGATGACGGGTTTACCTTCAGTGGTTATGGGGATAGTTGGTTATATTCTAATTGTCCTCACTCTCGGTTCGTTCTCGGTATGGGCAGGAGCTTTTTCCTTATCGCTAATTATGATTCCGATCGTGTCCCGTGTTACTGAAGAGACCATCAAGATCATCCCCAACTCCATTCGTGAGGCTGGCCATGCGCTCGGCATTCCAAAGTGGAAGATCACTCTCTTCATAACATTCAAGTCTGCAATTAGCGGGGTACTGACCGGAGTTGTGCTTTCAATAGCCAGAATTGCTGGAGAAACCGCACCGCTTATCATGACAATTCTAGGCACTAGCTTATTCTTTACGGGCTTCAATTCGCCAGTAGACGCCTTACCCCTAAGGATATGGCGTCTCTCATCTCAACCTTATGAAAGTGCTCAGACACAAGCATGGGGCGCCGCACTTTTTCTTATCATGTTGGTTCTGGTTCTTAGTGTGGCCTTAAGGCTATTAGCACAACGAAGAGGCTTTGCAGTAAAAGCTGAAATTTAAGAGGGAACTTAGTGTCTTGTACAAGGCTGAAAGAATCGATTTTTCCCTCATCTGAACCGTAACTTTTTATGGATAGTCTGTATTTATTATTTATCGCTCTTGAAATTCTCCCTATATACTCTATATTCTATATATAGACAAGGATTTAATTTGCGTCTCTCGAAGGATTATTTATTTGCCAGCAAAAGAGATTAGCAAACCCATATCTGAAGCTACAGGGCCTACGGGAGAGTCTTCGCCTCTCAAAGAGATTAGCGTCAGTACGGTAGAAACGACAAAACGCATAGATGAACCCCCGCGTCGGTCGAAAGTCTCAATCAAGGGAATAAATGCATGGTTTGGTTCGAAGCAGGCCTTAAAAAATATTAGCTTGGAGATTGAGGAGAATGCTGCTACTGCCTTTATGGGCCCTTCCGGATGTGGAAAGACTACGTTAATAAGGTGCCTAAACAGGATGCATGAAATGACGCCTGGAGCGAAGGCTAAGGGCCAAGTTATACTAGATGGTATAGATATCTACGATAAGTCCATCGATCCCGTTATCATAAAGAGAAGGATCGGTATGGTCTTTCAGAAACCGAATCCCTTCCCAACCATGAGCATATTTGATAATGTCGCAGCTGGTTTGAAGCTGAACGGAGTAAAAGACAAGAAGCTTATAAAGGAAATAGTTGAGGAGAGTTTGGAAGGCGCCGGTCTTTGGGAAGAAGTTAAGAATGAGTTAGACAAGCCAGGTATGGGTCTATCAGGAGGCCAGCAACAGCGCCTTTGTATCGCGAGGGCATTGGCTATGCAACCTGAGGTTCTCTTAATGGATGAACCAACTTCAGCACTAGACCCTATTGCTTCCTCCAAGATTGAAGAATTAGTACACCAGCTAAAGAAACACCTTACAATAATCATAGTAACTCATAACATGCAGCAGGCTGCCAGGGTTGCTGACCATGCTGCCTTTATGTACCTTGGTGAGATGATTGAATTTGGGAAAACACTGCAGATATTTCAATATCCAAAACAGGAGCTTACTGAGAAGTTTGTTAGTGGTAAGTTTGGATAATGTTCTTTTGGGGACAGAAACTCGAATACTTTACCTAGGATTTGTACTGCTGTGCAGGTCAAAATAGATTGACTCGATTGCTCGACTTGGGCATAGAGAGAACTCGCGACATTATTGGTGAGATGGCTAAGATTTCGGAGATCTGTGTATCAACTGTATTGGAGTCCTACACGAAAGGCGACGTAAAAAAAACGGAGATGTCAGAATGGGCAGAGAAGCTTCGGACGCTCCAGGAGGAGGTATCTGACCTGGCATTTGAGCTCATAACCCGATATCAACCTGTAGCCACAGATTTAAGATATATTAGGTCATGTCTAGAGGTATCGTACGTGCTTTCACGGTTTGGAGGATACGGCTATGAAATTGTAGAAGTTCTGGATATGATGGGTTCAATTTCAGAATGCGATAAAAAAGTCGTCACAGAAGCTGCAAAAGTGACTTCCGAAATGATTTCCATCAGTGTAACTGCATTAGATTTTAGTGACAGGCAGGCTTCTGATAGGCTGTATGATATGGATGATACTGTTGATTTGATATATCGGAATTATTTGCGAGAAATTATCACAGCCAAGAAAGAGTCACAGGATCTTTATGCTGATCCAAGATGCGTAATATCCGCACTTCATGTTCTTAGATTTCTTGAAAGAATAGCCGACAATGCTTGTTTCATTGCGGATTCAATATCATACATAGTAACAGGAAAAACGAACCCCAGGCGTGTCAAGATGAATCCGTAAGAATATATGTTGTCGTATATGTACAGCATTTTGGTAGTACTTTGTAATTTTTGTTCATATATTTAGACTATATAGATAAGGAGTGTCTATATGATCAACTATCGTAATATGTTTTATCTTCTTTCACTAACTGAATTTTATTGAGTTCAATTCCTGAAAATAATGAAATACGCAAGATCCAATTTACAGGTAGATCCACTTACATTCTTTCCCTGCCAAAAAGATGGATGAGTGAAATGCGTCTTAAGGCAGGTGATCCCGTAACCATAGTTCGTGAAGCAAATAACTATCTTTCTATAATTCCAAGTGCTGTTAGAAGCCCTAGCCCCATAGATGAGGCCAATTCGACTGTGCTTTCTAATGAGTCATCTAATACCATAAAACGAAAAGTGGTGTCTATGTACTTGGCAGGTTATAATATCATTAATCTAAAGGCAAAGACAGGAAGAATATTGCCATCCCAAAGAGATGCAGTTAGGGATGTCGTTCGAAGAAATTTAGTAGGCACGGAAATAATTGCCGACGCCTCGGAGATAATCACTATTCAAGTTCTGCTTAGTTTGCCTGAACTCTCTATTAATACGGCTGTCAGACGAATGTTTCTAATAGCCGCGGCAATGCATAGGGATGCTATGCTTTCTTTGGCTGAGTTAAATCATGAATTGGCAGAAGCAGTTATAAAATCAGATGATGAGGTAGACAGATTCAGTCTCTATATATTACGAAATCTTGTAGTTGCAACACAAAATGAGAGAATTCTCCAGGAGATTGGCCTAAGAAAGCCTTCAGATTGTTTGAGCTATAGGGTCGCAGTAAAAAGCATTGAACGTATTGCAGATCATGCTTCTGGGATTGCTGATAAGTGTGTTGCAATTAAGGACAAGATCGATAATGAAACCCTTCAGCAAATCGACGACATGAGTAAACGATCTCTTGCATTAATTACTGATTCTGTAGAAGCCTTTTTGCGTAGAGATTATTCCCTCGCTGATAGCATCGTAGACAAGGCTAATGACATGCGTTTAATTGAGAATGAAGTACTTTCGTTTATTGACAATAGTGAATCACCCTCGACCGGAATTAGAGGTCTTAATATCAAGCTCATATTAGAAGATATAAGAAGGACCGCTGAGCATGCAAGTGATATCGCTGAAGCAGCCATGAATCAGACCATTCGAGGTGTAATAGACTTGAACAAGAGTTCCAGAACCAATACCCCCTCATGAGTCACAAGACTGCATAACTTTGAATTTCTACGCCGATATGGACTGTTCGCAAATAACTTAACTCTCAATATTTTATTCTTCTCTCAGTATTATGCCGGTTACATCTTGAAGTGACTTAATCCTTAAAGGCCATTGAAAGTCCTTATTCCATGGTTGGTCAAATAATATTCCTATCTTTGGTGCAGTTATGTCAATGAGATTGGTAGGCGAATCATCCAGTATAAAATCGAAAGGGTACTCGGATTTAGGCATGGCATCGTATACGAAAATTAGGTCGTCAGAAAAAATATCATGATGATCGAGCCATCTAGCTACGTAGGATACGGTCGGTCTCTCTCTTTTGGTAAGTATTGAAATCCTAAAGCCGCTCTTGTGTATGTTTTCAATTGTATTGTTTTGATCGAGTTCACATGGGGGAATCTCTTCCCATCGATATTCCCACACATAGTTAAATAATTCTGAAATCTCAGTGGGAGTAATCGGAAGAATTTTAGAAATATCCCAGGCACAAATGTCATTTTTGTTGATATTTGTGTGGTATCGTTCGTTGTATTCTTTTACCCAAATAACCATCGTGTCTGCTAAAACCGAATCAAAATCTAAAGCAAAAGTCTTAACCGCGCCTAAAGTATTCACAATATTCAATGGATGTATGAGAAGAGATTATAAAACTGTTAATTTTTTAAAGTAAATGATAGCGGAATATCGATAACCTAGACTACAAGTCAGAAATTATCACTTACTTGGTTTCTAAAGGAAGGTAGTCGGGTTGTTGCAACAAGGAAAGAGTCTCCTTAGAATATCCACAAGACCTCTGTCGTTGGATAGGATAATTACGATTTGTATTAAATTAAATAAATAATGTAATGTTATCTGTCATTGGTAATATGGTTAATGGCTGCCTCATAAATATTATATAGATCCTGTAGAGCTATATTGATGGTTGCGAGAATTTCAAAAAGTAACAGGTTATGCCAAAAGGGATGGTTACTGCTAATAAATATCAGGCAGGAATTGGCTAATGATTGCTATTTACAGAACGAATAGTGTTTTGAAAGAATCTTCGATCTCATAAATAAAGACATAATATATAGTATGACGATTAAATAGGTCAAAGTTGGAACTCTATGTAATGAGACATGGGGAGGCAGTTAAGAATATTCAATCTGGACCATCTGCTTCTGACGCTGATCGGCCTCTAACCATGTCGGGTAAAAAAGAAGTAGAAGAGATTTCATATTTTCTTAAGAACCTAAACATTAAATTTAGCCTGATTATCTCTAGTCCGCTAAAAAGGGCACATCAGACCGCGTTTATTGTGTCCAAGACTTTCAAAGTAGCCAACAATTTGGAAGATTGGGATGAACTTAAACCGGAAGCGGCTAAGCAAGGTCTAGTTGATAAACTTTCCAAACTTAGGGAAGATTCTACAATTCTCCTCGTGGGTCATGAACCCTTTCTTAGTTCGTTTATATCCGAGATTGCATTCGGAAATCCAGGAGGAAATCTAGTGCTCAAGAAAGGAGGCTTTGCGAAGCTTAGGATTCTGTCAAATTTTCCTAAAATGACTGCAGAGTTACGCTGGCTATTGAGTCCCAGATTGATGCGACGCTCATAGCCCGTTGAGTATTAGCTTGGAGAGCCGGATCCTTGAAAGGACTACTTAATTACCTAGCTTGTAGATGTTTAGTGGGAAAGAAATGAAGCTCTCCGTTATCGATCTAGGATACAATTCAATTAAATTGGTATGTTATAAGATAAACTCTGACGGTACATTTAGGGCTTATGATAGAAGAAGCATCAAGACAAAAATCGGAAGAGGACTAACTGAAAGCGGTTACCTTAGTGAGGAAGCAAATACAGATACCATTGAAAGTCTTAGACTATTTAGAGATATTTTAGTCTCTGACAATGTAACTAATATTCTAGCGGTGGCGACGAGTGCCGTACGAGAGGCAAAGAATAGAACTAGATTTCTATCAGAAATTTATGATAAGACTGGATTCTCATTTAGGATACTTTCACATAAAGAAGAATCGTATTATTCATGGTGTGGAGCTCTCCATTCAACATGTATCGCAGACGTACTTTTCTTCGACCTTGGTGGAGGGAGCTTGGAGTTAGTACATTCTCAGGATTTCAAGATTCGCAATCATCTCTCACTCCAATTAGGTGCCCTACGTATGGCGAGAATGTTAAATCAGAAAAACGAAGATCTTGGAAAAAAGTACATTCGAAAGAGTCTCATGAAGCTGGAGCAGCGCATTTTAAAATCGCTTCCAGATAGGAAACAATTTGCCTTTAGTCCTGATGTTACCATCGTAGGAGTAGGCGGGACGCTTCGAACTGTTGCACAGTACGACCAAGATCTAACCAACTATCCTTTGGACAAGATCAATAATTACAAGATGAAAATTGAACATATAGAAGAGATAACTGAAAAACTAGCCGGTATGTCGATAACTGAAATCAGTGAAATTGAATCAATAGGAAGTAGCCGAGCCGATACAGTTGTCCCTGGATGTTATGTCATATCATCGCTTATGAGAAAGCTTGAGTATGATT
>JARBAV010000459.1 GCA_029237515.1 Nitrososphaerales archaeon | reverse complement strand
TTTTAACCTTGTCTACGCTGTTGAAAGGTTGCTCCTTATATGCCCCGAATGTTCAGTTCGGCCAAAATTTGGAATAATATATAGCATTTCTGTATCCGAATCTAACCACAATATAGAATTCATTACAACCTTAGTTTATTTCTTAAGGTGTATTTTTATTGAATTGAGGCATTATTTCAACATGTGTAGCGTGTCGCTCGTCTTAAAAAATAAGCAACTGTGTTTGGAGGTGGTCTCATGCCGTCAGAATATTTCTGTTGATTTTCAAATATTGGAGGATTCATGAATGCCTATGAAATATTTGATTTCAAGACGAACGAGAAGGATAGAGGAAAAAGGTCTGTTTGATCTGCTAACTTGGATCATTTAAAGTCAAAGTAATCATCAAGATATATTAGCGGCTATAAAGTGAATTTGAAAAAGCGACCATTCGATTATTGTTGCTCGTGATTTCAATCTATAAAATTCGTAAGATTTTTGTCTCTTTGTCTTGAACTTTAAAAGGCTTTTGTCAATTCTGATCAGCACCTTTTTTAGTGATGCAATGAGTGATTGAACTGAGGAATCAGGTACCTGTTTGTATTGTCTAAGTATTCCACTCAATTTATTCGAAACCCAATTGAGTGCTTCAACTTGATTTGCAAGGTTCCATAGCCGGTTTGGATCTATGTCGGTGTTCTGAAATTCCCATCTCTTTTGAGCAATCTTGTCGCTAACCGCCGCATGCGTTTGTTGAATTAACAATTCGTTAGCCCCCGAATGGTAATTTTCCTGCTGCTGCACAATTGGCCTAGGCATAAAATGGAGAAATGAAATCGAACATTTAAGGTATGGAATACTAATTCAGAAGGGGGAGGGGATATGTGCCCTACCATTCAAAGCGAAATCGTTTAGAGTCAGTCATTGAATCCGATTTCACTCCTAAATGAATCAAGAGAGAATCGAAATGTTATTTTTGACTACGTGTAATTCTAGCTATGACTTGAGCAATTATTTCAAGGTTTATCTCCCTGCGCCGCCCTGATTCGTGCTGAGACCATTGCTTTCTTCTCTTTTTAGTCCATGCTTCTAATTTGCTCGGCTATCGCGTTAAGTGTAAAATTACCTATACCTGCTTACAGATAGTTCGGTGCGGATATCAAACCCCTTGCTCATGTAGAATGATGAAGATGTCTCTCACGAATAGTTTCTATGAACGTAGCACCATCTCCACTGTTTGTTAGGTAGAGCCACCATCGCTGGATGACCGGTTTGCTCAAAGTGTTTAGTAGCATGGAGCCCTTCAGATGAGTCGCAGCAGCCCACATGTCCGCATGTCAGGCACATTCGTAATGCCACCCAGTCAGTACCTTCTATTTCACACTCCTGACATGATTTAGTGCTAGGAGTTACTTTGCTTTCATCTATCCCTGCAAAATGTTCGCATCGATTTTCTTCGCCTGTTCCACTATGACCATTCATTCAAAATATGACTGGTCTATTGAATTAATAAACTATGACACGGTCGATCCTCCGGAAGCGTATCCAGAACCTTAAAGATTGGCTCTTTGAATTGACAATTCGTAAATTAAACCAAATGTTGGCAATCGCACGCTATTTCCATCTTGACGGAGTGTTTGGAATGGAAAGTGCACCCGTCATAAAGAATCTATGAGCTTTTCTATTTGGAATGTAAATGGATGGTCTTTGTATTTTAGGACAGTTAGAAATTCTTTCCTTAAAAATTGGATGTCACAATAGCATGGAATGAAAGAGATGATTTCGATTCCTAAATCCGTAGACAAACTACTTGGCCAGTCATCATCGTCGCTTCTTTGTTGGCTCAGTATCTGCGTTACAGATGCAATATCATTGCGTGGCCTTTTAGCGATTGTAGAACTAGAGATATTTGAGATTTCTTCTTTATTTGAAATAGTCTGCCGTGGGACACAGTAACCTTCAACCATATTGTACACAAGAAAAGCCTTGCTCCCAAGCTCAATAAAACACCTGTATATCTCTTCTGCCACAATTCTCGTGCCTTCGATGTCAAGGTCACTCATTTTTAATGTCAAAAGCAAAATATCTGCAATTGCTAACGAGTTTATTGACCAGAATCTTATTCCTGGACTCGTGTCGACTATGATATAGTCAGCTTTGAAATCAGACATCAATAATTCTCTAAGATGTATAAATCTTCTAATCGCCTGCCTCTTTGTATTCGTATCAGCAGTTTCAAGTTTGAATATTTCTTTCTTTTGAGGATTAGATAATCCGACCCATAATTTGCCTGAAATTTCTACCTCTTTTTCGCCGACATGATCATTTGACTTGATCGAGTCAGTACGTCTTTGTTGACTGTTAAAACTGTCGGTAACATCAATCATCACATCCTGAATATCCGCGCTGGAAGTTAGGAAGTCATTTATCCACTTTCGAGGTTCTTTTGAAAAATACAGGTGGAAACTCGGTGCGTAGATATCCAAATCTAGTAGGCATACCCGATAACCTTTCCTCGCTAAAAGGATTGCACTATTGCAGGCCAATGTTGATTTTCCTGTACCACCTTTATAGGAATGAAAGGCAATGCACTTGTTCATCTCGTACGAAACATTATCTATAAAGCGAGAATAGTATAAGAATGTACTATTACAATAGTGACAGTCTTTTCAATCCTGAAAAAGAAGAATCATTCATTTCGTTTCGGCTAGGTTGTTACATTCAACGATGTTGTCTGTTATTCCATAATTATTGATTGTTTTTATGTTTAAGGGGAAGATCACAGTACGCTTTCAGGTGGTAGTTTGCAAATGGTTTCTTCAGGCCGATTAGTATATGCATTTGGGCAATCGATCTCATTGAGATTAAAGGTCTAGAATAGGATCAGTTCACTTGCATGCTTTGAGCATCATTTGCCCCCGAAGAACGTTGAATGTTTCCTTTCTTCAGTCACTAAATCCATATATTCCCTCAGCTCAGTTTCACTAACTTCTTGAGAAACACCCCCTGTCTCCTCTTCCAAGGTTTGTTTTTCCTTCTGGACTATTTTCAAAATCCTAGCTCTTAATTGCTGTTCCATCTGAGCGGTCCCAATATTATCTATAACGTCTACCATACTTTTTCGAATCGATTTTCTTAATGAACTATCCTGTGATAGAGATATAGCCGAAAGGTAAAATCCGATGCTGAACAAATACGACGATAGTAACACCAGCGAGTGACCGGCTACTCCGTACGTCGGTTCCAATGCGGAGGTCGAGAGAGCAATGCCTACGATTGTATCTCCTATTCCTGTGAGGATTAGATAGTCCCTAAGTTTCGAAGAAGACATTTTTCTTGCTACCATAAAGAACGCAAGGCCAAAAAGGATATTTCCAGCTATTGTCCCTGTTCTAAATAAAATTCTAAAGAAATAGCGATAGGGTTCATCAACGCCAGAGAGGCTTTCTCCCGAGAAAAAGACTGGCATTTTTCCGACAAGATAAAGGATTAATGGGAGAGAGAGAATAATCCAAAAGAACAAAGATAATTTGCCTATTTTCTGATAAGAATTACGGAGGAGCATTGTAGACGCAATCCATCTAAAAACAAATGCTATGGGCAGTACAGTAGAGTTCAAAAGATTGTAGTACTCCTTATTCGAGTCAGGTAGTATAAGGAGTGTAGTAGTATCACCATTGACTTCCTTACGTATGATTTCTCCACTGTACTTTTCAGATGCTTCATACAGGAAGGATGATCCTGTAGACACCCCTTCTGGTGTGTCCTCGTATACCACTTGAACCATAAGAAGCTTCGTGCTCGCGTCTTCGGCAATAGAAAGGGCGAGTGTTAAGGCAGCAAATCCGTAAAATAGAATCGTGAAATTCTTACTATAGCTCAATTTATACCAAGTAAAGAACTTGAAGGCAATTACTCCCATGATAAATGTGGCCAACGCAGAGCTAATTGCGAAAACTGAAGACGCCAAGAACCCTGTTTTTGTTCCACTAAAGAGTATTATCAATAGTATTCCGAATAGCGTAAATTGAGTCAATGTTACAGTCCAATGCAAAACGTTGATAAACCTAGATTTTGCCCTAATTTCTTCGCTAACTCTTCTAGTATATCCTAGGAGAATCCAAGATCCGAAACCATATCCAACAACTACAGTGGCTATAAATAATGTAGTTTCTACATCTGTGGTGTAGGGCAAGACTTGACGGGTGACAAGTAAATCAAGAATTACAAGGAAAATAATAGCAAGTCCAATCACAACAGTTATTTTCCGACTATTAACTGTGACCGATGCCGAAGCTAGTCTTGTCAAATCTTCATGCATCATCATAGCTAAAACTAATACATAAAGTTTAACTATATTGTGCCACTTTTTCAATACTTTGTCGATAATTAGTGAAAGCGTATGGTTGACTAAGGAAACTCCAGAAAATAGCCGTGGGCAGTATCAAACGAAGTAATAAAATTGTAAGAATGCAACGTAATTCTAATACGAATCTATTTAAGCAATCTTTTCTTGAGTTAGTCGATCCTTTAAGTTGCGATCCATAATATTTAGCCCACTTTAAGCTTAGCTATACTTAGCATTAGTTTCTGTAAATCTTGTGAAAATTATAGTGATATATTTCGAAATCCCGGACGATTCGTGGTACTAATGCAAGAGCATTTACCATCAAATCAAGTGGAAAATTAAGACTTTATGGGCTAATTTCTTCAATAGAACCAGAAGGAACTATCTCATACATTTTCGTGAAGAGTTCTAGAAGCCTAACTCCCTTAACTGTAGTCTTATACACTCTCTTCTTAGCGTCATAACTTACAAGTCCATGACCCTGACAGTAGGCCATGTATTCTTTAATCTGATTACTGGACAGATATGCCCCATACATTATCCTTGTCTTAGTTGTTCCATCAGTCCTTTTTGCCGTTTCCAATACCTTAGCCAGTATATCATGATGTGTCCTATTTTTCATGGCTGCTTCTATTATGGAACTGGACTGAATCATATTTTTACACATCGGAACCTATTTCAGGATAAATCCGATGTCAATTTAATATTTGATTATATGAGCTAATCTATTTTAGAGAATATGAGTTAAGAACAGATGTAAACAATTAGCAATTTGGCAACAATAGAAGGTCGGAATTAACAGGAATAGGATGTCCTGATTTACGCAACTATGGAAGCCGTTCGTCATATCATTCCACAGCTAGCCCGCTTTCGAATTTAGTAAAACAATTGACTTCCATGCCGAATTATCTACTCCAGGAAGCTATTTTAAATGGACTGTTGACATCTGCCTTATGAAGTGTTGCTGGCAAGAGCGAATTTGGTGAACTCGTCTATGCTCATAACTAGTCCGTAATATCCACGAACATTTTCTAAAGTCG
>JARBAV010000458.1 GCA_029237515.1 Nitrososphaerales archaeon | reverse complement strand
TGTTGCATACATTTTTAAATCTAACTGCATTCGTCGCGGGGGATCAGTAAAAATAGATCAATAACAAATTTAGTGAATCATATCCCGCCCCTATTTCTTAACTGATCTACTGTACCAATGGATACTAGAATGCCGACAATTTCAGGGCGCAAAATTGATTTAAATAGGAGTTTCCAATCCCTACTGATGTGACCAGTCAGGCGGACTCTAATTTGCCCTTCAAGGGTAAAACTGTTCTCATAACTGGAAGTGGAACAGGAATCGGTCAGGCGATAGCCTCAAAATTTGCTGAAAAAGGTGCAAGCATTATTATCATGGGGCGAAGACAGAAGCCACTTGACGAAACCAAGAAGATCCTATTAGAGACGATGTCGTCAGCTGGATCTTCGGCGAAGGTATTTTCATTTCCAGGGGTTGACGTATCTGATGAACAGTCTTTGATTGATATGTATAGCTCGATCAAAAGTACTTCAGAGAGTCTAGATATCATTGTAAACAATGCTGGCGTGTCAGGTCCCGTTAAGGTATTCACTAATGCAGAGTACGGAGAATTCAAGGAATGTGTAGCAATTCACCTAACGGGTACATTCTTTACATCAGTGCATGGCCTTGATCTGTTGTCGAAGAATGGAAAAATAATCACAATCAGTACCTTTTTCACCGAAGAAAGTAAATTTGAGCAGCGACCGTATAGATTCAGAACCCCATATACGGCCGCTCAAGGAGCTAAAAACAGGTTAGCTGAAGCATTGGCATGGGAGCTAACAGATCGTGGAATTAGATCTATTGCAACTAATCCTGGTCCAGTCCATTCAGACAGAATCTATAAAACTGTTTATCCGAAGGCTGCTGCCGAGTTCTTAAGGATCGGAGGATTTAAGGACATGAAGTCCAGTATGATAGAACTTATTCTCTTGAGAGTTCTGCCTCACCTGGGTGAAAGTACTTCCGAGATCGCGTCGAGAAGAAAAGAAATAGCTCAAGAAATAATAAAATCTAGGATTGATACAAGTTCTAACCAAGATGACCTAGAGCACAGTATTGCAGAGCTGATTGATAAGCTAAACACTATCGCTGAAAAAATTCAAGAGAATACTAAAAAGATGATTGTTGATGGTGAATTTCTGGCTCAGGAAGACGTGGCTGAAATGGTTTTGACATTGTCTTCAGAGAAAATTAGCCGGCTTTTGAATGGCCGAGTGGTACCTAATGATAGAGTATTTTACACTGTCAAGCCAGCGATCTCTTCTTTTGTGCAGCGAACAGATTTCAACCAAAACCTTGGAACTGTATTGATAAGCACAAGCAGCAGTGATCCTATTGACCTGTCGAGAATCGAGGCTCTATGCAAGACGATGTTAAACAATGGACAAAAGAAAATAGTAATTCTTTCCCCAAAAGAAATAGACGAATTGTCTAAATATCCCCAGTATCGAACGAATCTTTCAAATGAGGCGAATTTACGTGACTCTTTAAACCAAATCAAAAGCAATTTCGGTCCTATCATTGGATTGATCCACTTTACTGGAAGACCGGACTACTCAAGATCTTTGCTCGAGCATTCGAGACAGGATTGGGAATCGCTGGTCGACAGATTTATTCATACTCCGGCCTTGGTGACTAAACATATGGTTACTATCTTGGCGCCTGAAGGAGCATTGGAAGACCCTGTTAGATTTAAAGAGTCGTCAGGAAACGTGATAATAGTAGGACCAGACTGGCCAAAAGGCGAGAAAGTCTCAGGATTAATCAAAGCGAGGGCCGAACTTTTTCGAGGTGCTTTGAGGCCATTCATTGTTACTGCTAATCAGGAGCTATCCGATGTTTTAGGTTCTAAGATCTGCATATATCTAGTTCTGCCTGGCAATTTTGACAATGGCAGGGTGGACGAAGAACAGCTGGGAGATTCGATTTCCAGATTGATCTCCAGATCTAAGAATCGGTTGCAGTATGAAACGATATTTTGCCTAGGTAACTGACCTTGGAATGAATGAATAAAGAGATTTAGAACCTAAAAAAATCTATAAAGAGTGCCTCTGCCTTACAATCTTCCGTATTGAATACTACTAAAAGTTGCTGTCAAACAGGCAGCAAACATTCGCAGAATTAGTTTTCTTGCTCCGTTGTTTGGTCTTGGGCTCCGCTTGAAATTTCTTGCGTCGGGGCAGACTGCTCTGTGGCCCCATTCACTATTTCAGCCGTTGCAAACCGATTTCCGACTTGTGTTACTCTTATCTTTGCGTTCTGACCAACTTTCCCATCCTTAACAAATATGACAAATCCTTGGACCCGTGCAATCCCGTCACCTTTTCTGCTTATTTCAGAAATCTGTACGTCGTACTCCTTTCCTGTTTCTACTGGTTTTGGTCCGAAACTATCGTTTCTTCTAAATCCACCGTAACTCATTCCTTATTCCTTGTTAAAGCACTTGCTCTTACCCTATATAAATCGTGGTAGCCGGTAGAAATTAACTCCCAATCTTAACCGTCTCATTGCATGCGGATCTTACAGTTTCAACAGCAGACAATACGGCCAACGTACTTGTCCGCGGGTTTTCTGGATGGGGTATGTTACTTGCAACTATTTGTAAAACCCCAAAATCTCCTCTAACATCTATTTCGTGTCGGTTAACCTTAATGTTCGGATCAGCAACTATTTTCACTTTGATTTTGGCGATGTTCCCTG